>JAAYXN010000494.1 GCA_012515885.1 Rhodococcus sp. (in: high G+C Gram-positive bacteria) | reverse complement strand
TCCGCTCCACCAGACCCGAGACGCGGGCGACCCCGGTGTCAGGCTCTACGACCTGAAACTTCAGCGACGACGAACCCGAGTTGATGACAAGTACAGCGCTAGGACTCATGCCTGCTCTCCCTGATGTGCTACCGCATCTTCTGCCTGCGCCTGAATCGCAGTGATCGCCACCGTGTTGACGATGTCTTGCACGAGCGCACCTCGCGAAAGGTCATTGACCGGCTTGTTCAAGCCCTGAAGCACCGGACCAACAGCCACGGCGCCAGCGCTGCGCTGCACTGCCTTGTAGGTGTTGTTGCCGGTGTTGAGATCCGGGAAGACGAACACCGTGGCCTTACCTGCCACCTGCGAGCCCGGCATCTTTTGGTCCGCGACACTTTGCTCCACCGCGGCGTCGTACTGAAGTGGACCCTCCACCAACAACTCTGGCGCCCGCTCACGCACCAACGCGGTCGCGCTGCGCACCTTGTCGACGTCGGCGCCATGACCAGAATCACCAGTGGAATA
Source organism: Rhodococcus sp. (in: high G+C Gram-positive bacteria) (assembly GCA_012515885.1). GTDB lineage: Bacteria > Actinomycetota > Actinomycetes > Mycobacteriales > Mycobacteriaceae > Rhodococcus_F. Next base: position 18,659 of record JAAYXN010000494.1, on the reverse strand, counting down.
CGAGAGCATCGCAACGCGCGGCTCAATCCCGAACTGGGAGGCCGTTTCAGCGGACGAAATCGCGATATCAGCGAGCTGCTCGGACGTCGGGTCGGGAACCACGGCGCAGTCGCCATACGCGAGAACACGGTCGGACAAGCACATCAGGAAAACACTGGAGACGGTGGAAACACCCGGTTTGGTCCTGATGATTTCAAACGCGGGACGGATAGTGTGTGCGGTGGTGTGCGCGGCACCAGAAACCATGCCGTCAGCAATTCCCAAGTGCACCATCATCGTTCCGAAGTACGAGATGTCTGTCATCGTTTCGCGGGCCCGGTCCAACGTCATGCCCTTGTGTTCACGAAGACGCGTGTACTCCTGCGCGAACTGTTCCAGGTAATCACAGTTCGCGGGGTCAATGACCTCGGCGGCACTGATATCCACACCGAGTTCGGCAGCGCGGCGACGCACGGTCGACTCGTCACCAAGGATGGTCAGGTCAACGACCTTGCGCTGCAACAACCGTCCCGCAGCCCGCAGGATCCGGTCGTCACCGCCCTCAGGAAGCACAATGTGTTTGCGGTCCCGGCGCGCACGGTCGATCAGCTGGTACTCGAACATTTGTGGAGTGACCACCGACGGGATCGTCAGCTTCAACCGGTCGAGCAACGCCGCCGAATCCACCCGGCGTTCCATCAAACTCAGAGCCGTATCAACCTTTTGCTGCGAACCCACGCCGACGCGTCCACGCGTACGAGCTGCGGCACTGGCCGTCTCGAACGTCCCCAACCCGGTCGTGAGAATCGGCAGCTTCGGCTTGAGTCCGGCCATCAGTTTCGCGATCGCCGGGTGCGGGGTGATGCCGCCATTCATGATGATGCCCGCCAGCGACGGGAACCCCTCGGCCTCGTGCGCGTTGACTAGAGACAACAACACATCAGAACGATCACCCGGGGCGATCACCACGATGCCCTCTTCGAGCCGCTCCAAAATATGTTCGGCGGTCATGCCGCCCACCATGACGTCGAGAGCTTCCCGGTGCAGCAGTTCAGGATCACCGCTATAGAGTTCGCCACCCGTTGCTTCGAGCAGTTCACCCATCGTCGGCGCCACCAGCAGCGGGATTTCCGGCAGGCTCCACGACGGCACACCCGTCACCTTCAGGGCCTGCGTCACCTCATCGAGCTGGTCCGGATCGCACCGGTTCGCAACAATGGCGATCAGGTGAGCGTGGTGCGCAGCAAGCTCGACGGCACACAACTGCGCCAACTGCGCGATTTCGTCCGGCTCCCGGTCACTGCCACGCACGGCAAGCAGAATCGGTGCACCAAGGTTGACCGCGATCCGGCCGTTAAAGCCCAGTTCGGAAGGGCTGGCAATGTCGGTGTAGTCGCTGCCAATGATGACAACGGCATCGCACTGGTCCGCGACCTCGTGGTACCTCGCAACGATGGTGCTGAGCGCGCCATCCGGATCGCGGTGCACGTCCTCGTAGGTCACACCCAGCGACTGCTCGTACCCGATGTCCGCCGTCGCGTGCTCAAGCATCAACTCCAGGATGTAGTCAGATTCCTGAGTCGAACGAGCAATCGGCCGGAAGACGCCGACGCGCGCGACAGTGGCGCACAGCATCTGCAAAACACCGAGCGCGATGGTCGATTTTCCCGTGTCACCTTCCGGTGAGGCGATGTAGACGCTCGACGGCGCGGTCGCCGGTACGGAGCTGCGAGTGGACTTCGGTGCTTCGGACACTGCCATATCGCCAGCCTATCGGTGGAGATCCGCCACCGTGCGGCAGGCAAGCAGGTTTCACTATGTGACGTCGGTCAGCCGAGAGCGCGCAAACGGGGAACGAGGTCCCGCGCGAACAGATCGTGGAAGCGTTTCTGGTCGTGGCCCGGCGCATGGAAAACCAGGTGGTTGAGACCAGCATCGAGGTACGGGGTGATCTGTTCGAGGGCTTGATCCGGATCGGACGCCACGATCCACCGTTTCGCTACCTGCTCGATCGGGAGCGCGTCAGCAGCCTTCTCCATCTCGATCGGGTCGTCGATCGAGTGCTTTTGTTCGGCGGTCAGCGATAGCGGCGCCCAGAATCGAGTGTTCTCCAACGCCAGTTCCGGATCGGTGTCATACGAAATTTTGATTTCGATCATCTTGTCGATGCCCGCGACATCACGCTCATTTTTCGCTGCGCCTTCAGCAACCGCAGGCAACAGTTTCTCGGTGTAAAGCTCCATCCCCTTGCCGGAGGTGCAAATAAATCCGTCCCCGACGCGGCCTGCATAGCGGGCCACAACCGGTCCACCCGCAGCGACGTACACGGGGATACCGCCGTCCGGGACGTCATAGATGGAGGCGCCGCGGGTGGTGTAGTACTCACCGTCGAAATCGACCCGATCACCGGTCCACAGCTCACGCATCAACCGCACTGATTCACGCAGCCGCGCAAACCGTTCCTTGAACTCAGGCCACTCGCCTTGGTAACCGGTAGCGATTTCGTTGAGCGCCTCACCGGTACCAACACCGAGCATGATGCGACCGGGGTACAGGCATCCCATGGTCGCGAAAGCCTGAGCGATGACCGCCGGGTTGTAGCGGTAGGTGGGCGTAAGCACCGACGTGCCCAACTGGATACGGGAGGTGCGTTCGCCCACCGCCGTCATCCACGCCAACGAAAACGGCGCATGGCCGCCTTGATGACGCCACGGCTGAAAGTGATCGGACACGGTGGCGCTATCAAGCCCATGCTCTTCGGCAGCGACTCCCAGTTCTACAAGCTCACGCGGCCCAAACTGCTCCGCCGACGCCTTATATCCGAGTTTCAATTCCACCGCGCCACTCCCAACTATCTACCGCTGCCGTCACCACCACCCTAGGCGTCTTCCGCCCTCGCGGTAGTGCGCCGCCAAATGTGATGTCGGTATCCCTGAATGCCTATAGCCACGCACCGGCTATCACGTCGGCGCATACTGAAAAGGTGAACGCTAAAGCTGAAAAGGTTAAGGAAAAGCGTCCTGGCTGGACCTACCTAATGGATATGGACGGTGTCCTCGTCCATGAAGACAAGCTTGTGCCGGGCGCAGATTCGTTTGTCGCGGAACTGCGCGATAACGGGACGCCCTTCATGGTGCTGACCAACAATTCGATCCGCACCCCCCGAGACCTGCGGGCACGGCTCCTGCAAACCGGCCTCGATATTCCGGAAGCGTCAATCTGGACGTCTGCGCTAGCGACCGCCAAGTTTTTGGCGGATCAACGCCCCGCCGGAACGGCGTATGTCGTGGGCGAATCCGGGTTGACGACGGCTCTGCACGATGTGGGATACGTCCTCACCGACAACAACCCCGATTACGTTGTGCTCGGCGAGACACGCACCTACTCGTTTGAAGCGATCACGAAAGCCATCCGGCTCGTTGAACGTGGCGCCCGGTTTATCGCCACTAATCCGGACCCCACCGGCCCGTCACGCGATGGACTACTGCCCGCAACAGGCTCTGTTGCTGCACTCATCACTAAGGCGACGGGTCGAGATCCCTACTACGTGGGCAAACCGAACGCGTTGATGATGCGCTCGGCGCTGCGCGCAATCGGGTCGCATTCGGAACACACCTTGATGATTGGTGACCGGATGGACACCGACGTGGTGTGCGGTTTGGAGTCCGGTATGCGCACGATTTTGGTGCTGACTGGTATCTCGACAACCGCGTCGATCGAGTGGTTCCCGTACCGTCCCACGTCGGTTATTGGCTCGGTTGCCGACCTTGTTGGGCGCACGGCCAACCCTTTTGACGTGGACAGCGAATGAAGCGGTACCGCCGGTCCCGGTTGCGCCTTGAAGAGTAACTTACGTTGCAGTAACCTTACTCGGAAGTCATAACCGTCTGGTAGCTCGACTTTTCGTGGAAGGGAGGCACCGGTGCCGATACCGCTCGCTCGAGTTCATGAAATTCGCGAACTCCTCGATGCCGCAGGCAACGATTGGCGAAAGGCAGCGGTGGAAATCCCGGAGGTGCGGACGGTCAGCGATCCAGGGTTGACGCCGGAGCTGGTGTGGCTGCATGACCGCGTCGCGCATGCGACTGGCAATCAGCATTCGCTGCTGTACCGCGACCATGTGCGTCGACGCTGGTATGTCACTGGCTCTGCCGATTCCACGCAGTCACTTCCCGGCGTGTCTGGCGGCACCCTCCCCAGCTGGTCCCGCCGTATTGAACGCAACCAACCGGAGCGTTAACCCGCCCGGTTGGTGTGTCGCTGCCCGCCGCTGCCGCCGCCCCTTCCCGCATGCATTCTGTACTCGTGCACGCACAATTGCCGCTCCGGGAAGACAAACGGCATGCGGGAAGGTTTTTGACGAAGCGCGAACAGCCCCTAGCTCAGAGCGCGGTCAAGGTCGGCAAGCAAATCTGGAGTTTCTTCCAAGCCCACCGACAAGCGGACGACACCATCGGTAATGCCCACGGCAGCGCGGCCTTCCGGACCCATCGCACGATGCGTCGTCGTCGCAGGATGAGTAATAAGTGACTTCGCGTCACCCAGATTGTTCGAAATACTCACCAGCTCAAGACCATTAAGCAACTTGAAAGCGCGATCCTTCGCCTGCGAATCCGGAGCATCCAACTCGAACGTAATCACCGTTCCGCCGCCACTCATTTGCGACGTCGCCAAATCGTATTGCGGATGCGACTCCAAAAACGGGTACTTCACCCACCGAACCGCCGGATGCTCCTCCAAGAATCGCGCGATCTGTAGCGCAGAATCCACCGAATACCGCACCCGCAGCGGCATCGTCTCCAAACCCTTCAGCAACGTCCACGCATTAAACGGACTCAAAGCCGGACCTGTATGGCGCATCAGTGTTTTCACCGGGCCATCGATGTACTCTTCGCTACCCAAAATGGCACCGCCAAGAACACGACCCTGACCGTCAATGTGTTTCGTACCCGAATACACCACGACATCCGCACCCAAATCGAAACTGCGCTGCAACAGTGGCGTCGCAAAAACATTGTCCAACACCACTTTTGCGCCCGCAGCGTGCGCAAGTTCAACAACGCGGCGCACATCAACAAGATCCTGCATCGGATTCGACGGCGTCTCAAAGAACACAGCCGTCGTCGGTACCGACAGCGCCTGCTCCCACTGATCAAGATCATCGCCGTCAACGAAGACGGTCTCGACACCCCAACGCGGCAGGATCTCGTTGCACACCACAAAGCACGAACCGAACAGGCTGCGGGCGGCCACCAGACGGTCACCCGATTTGAGCAGCGCAGCCAATGCCACAAACACCGCTGACATGCCGCTGGCCGTCGCGAACGCAGCTTCAGCCCCGTCAATCAGACGCAGACGCTCTTCGAACATCTTCACCGTCGGATTGCCGTAGCGCGAGTACACGAAATGGTCGATGTCGCCGGTAAACGACGCTTCAGCCGCTTCCGCGCTTTCGTAGACGAACCCCGAGTTCAGGAACATCGCCTCCGAGGTTTCCTCAAACCCCGAACGCAATACTCCGCCCTGAACACCAATAGTGCCCAGACCAACACCATCTGGCAGCGGCCGACCGAACCCACCGCCCTGAGGAATGGAACTCACGATTGCCTCCACGGCAGGCCCAACGCCCGCCAGCCCTGCGCCCCGCGGTGACCGTCGGCGTCAAGTGCGCCTTCAAAACCGTCGAGCACGTTGTACGACGGGCCGATTCCCGCCGCTGTCGCAGCTTCGGCTGCACCAATAGAACGCTGACCGGAACGGCACAGGAAGATGACGGGGGCGTCCTCGCCACCAGCGATTCCGGCTTCTTTCAACTGGTCAACGAAGTTGTCGTTACGCGCACCCGTCGGGTAACTGACCCACTCGATCAGGACGGTGCGGCGACCAAGCTCGGCGATATCGGGAACCCCGACATACCGCCACTCGGCGTCAGTACGGACATCAACCAGGACGGCGTCGTGCTTGCTTGAAAGAAGCTCCCACGCCTCCTGCGGCGTTATGTCACCTGCGTAACTCACCCTGCAAGTTTTACACAGCCGTGCTAGCTGCGCCGTTCGGGGCGATGCGCTCCGCCACCAGCGATCAGTTACAGACCTGCCACAGATCACCTGAGTGGACGTAGCGCCACGTCTTCGTGTTGTGACCGCTCTCCGAGTTGACGCTGACCTGTGCTGTTGCTTGATCGCCAGTGAACTGCACGTTGTCGACGGAGACGAAAGACACGTCGCCTTCCAGACCGGCCAGTGGGGACTGCTCTTCGGAGTAGTCACGGCACACAATCTTGGTGCGCGCGTCCTCGTCATCATTGTTGTGGACGTTGATGAAGTCCGCGGTTACCCGATTGATTCGATCCGTTTCGGAGAGCTCCGAGCTGGGTGTAAGCCAGTTCCACATCACCGCTGCGAGGAGGAGAACAGCAACGAGGCCCACGGCAACCAGGAACGGAGTGGCTGAGCCTTCCCGAGGTTCGTCGGGCTGTTCACTCGGGTTTTCCGTCGACTCGGCCATAGCTTCCTCTCACACGGTGTGGTTGCAGTTCAGCCTATCCACCCACTGGTCACAACAAAACTTTGTGACCCCCCAATTGTCTACCGGCTACCACCGCGCGCACATCGAGAGGATGATCGAGACTGCAGGACCCTGCCCGACCCAGTTAGGCTGGGCTTAACTTAAGCTCAAACGCACCAAAACCTGTCCGCAAACCATCAGTTAGGTAGCTCGCCCCAGATGACTGACCAGACACGTCCGCTCCGCGTAGCGATCGTCGGCGCCGGCCCGGCCGGAATCTATGCCGCCGATGCGCTGATGAAATCCGACTACGCTGCCGGCCCCGGCGTCAGCATCGACCTGTACGAGCGCATGCCCGCTCCCTTCGGTCTGATCCGCTACGGCGTCGCACCCGACCACCCCCGCATCAAGGGCATCATCACCGCACTGCACAAGGTGCTCGATAAGCCGCAGGTTCGCCTCATCGGCAACATCGACTACGGCACCGACATCACCCTCGATGACTTGCAGCGTTTCTACGACGCCGTCATCTTCTCCACGGGTGCCAACGCGGACCGCGCCCTGGGTATCCCCGGCATCGAACTTGATGGCAGCTACGGCGCCGCCGACTTCGTTTCCTGGTACGACGGACACCCCGATGTGCCGCGCACCTGGCCGCTCGACGCCGAAAAGGTCGCTGTTTTGGGCGTCGGCAACGTCGCCCTCGATATCGCACGTGTTCTCGCCAAGACCGGCGACGAACTGCTGCCCACCGAAATCCCGCCGAACGTCTACGAGGGCCTCAAAAACAACAAGGCCGTCGAGGTTCACGTCTTCGGTCGCCGTGGCCCCGCTCAAGCCAAGTTCACCCCGCTGGAACTGCGTGAACTCGATCATTCACCCACCATCGAGGTCATCGTCGATCCCGAAGACATCGACTACGACGAGGGCTCCGAGGCTGCACGCCGCGCGTCCAAGCAGGTCGACATGGTCGCCAACACGCTGCAGGACTGGGCGATCCGCGACGTCGGAAACCGTCCACACAAGCTGTTCCTGCACTTCTTCGAGTCCCCGCATGAGGTTCTCGGCGAAGACGGCAAGGTTGTTGGTTTGCGTACCGAACGCACCGAACTTGACGGCACCGGCAACGTTAAGGGCACCGGCAAGTTCAACGACTGGGATGTGCAGGCTGTGTACCGCGCTGTCGGCTACCTGTCGCAGAACGTCGCGCAGCTGCCGTTCGATGATCAGGCTGGCACCGTCCCCAACGAGGCTGGCCGCGTGATCGCGGACGACACCGCTGAAGGCGATGCTCGCTTCATGCCTGGCACCTACGTCACCGGTTGGATTAAGCGTGGCCCGGTCGGTTTGATCGGCCACACCAAGGGTGACGCCAACGAGACCGTCGCGAACCTGCTGGCGGATCAGCCGAACCTGCGTGGCGCTGAGAACCCCGACGAGGCTGCCGTCATCGAATTCCTTGAAGCTAAGGGATTGCCGTACACGACGTGGCAGGGCTGGTACCGCCTGGATGCGCATGAGCGCAGCCTCGGTGAGCCGGAGGGTCGTGAGCGCGTGAAAGTCGTTGAGCGCCACGACATGCTCAAGGCCAGCGAGCCAGACAAGGCTTAATTACCCCGACGCCCCGGGCGCAATGTCACGACGTATCCGTTAGATGGAACCGTTGCGACATTGTGCCCGTTGGTGTTTGGGCCCCATCTAGTCCACGGGTCGAGTGAGCGGTAAGACGGCGATAGTGCCGCCGGGACGCATCAACACTTCCACTCGCGCGTCATAGACGCGGGCAATCCGGTCAGCGGTGAGCACCTCGACGGGTGTGCCGTCGGCGACGATGCGTCCACCATCGAGAAGGACGAGGCGCTGCGCGTATTGAGCCGCCGACGTCAGGTCATGCATGGCTGCGAGCACAGTCAGCCCGTGCGTGCGCCGCAGCGTGTCCACCAAATCCAGAACCTGCTGTTGGTGCCCGATATCGAGGGCGCTTGTGGGTTCATCCAGCAGCAACACCTGGGGCTCTTGTGCCAGCGCTCGCGCCAGCATCACCCGCTGCAGCTCGCCGCCCGAGAGTGCCCCGGCCGAACGGCCCGCGAAATCCACCAGATTCAAACTTTCCAGTACGCGGTCGACGACGTCAGCGTCATTGGTGGTCTCGACTCCGAAGCGCGCGATGTGTGGTGTGCGGCCCAAACCGACCAGCTCGCGCACACTCACCCCTTCTGGCACGGTGGGCCGTTGCGGCATCAACGCGACGACGCGGGCCATGGCCCTGCGCTTTGTCGCTGCGGGGTCAACGCCCGCAATGTTGATGTCGCCGGTCGAGGGGATGAGCCCCGCGAGTGCGTGCAGCAGCGTCGTTTTTCCGGATCCGTTGGGTCCTACGAGGGACACCCACTCCCCCGGCTGCACAACACAATCGACGTTGTCGATGACGCGCCGCGGCCCTCGCGTCACGCTGACGTGGGCGCAGCGAATGGCGCTCGTCTCGGCGCTCATGTGCTTGCCCTACTTCGGCGTAGGACCAGCAGGAAGAAGGGCGCTCCGATCGCGGCGGTGACCACACCGATCGGCAGTTCTGCTGGCGCCATGACCGTGCGGGCCACAACATCAGCGACGACGAGGAACGAGGCACCCACCAGCAGCGACAGCGGCAGAAGCAGGCGATGCCCCGGCCCGACGATAATGCGTACAGCATGCGGGACGACGATGCCGACGAAGCCGATCAGTCCGCTGACACTGACAACAGCCGCGGTCCCGAGCGTCGCGATTGCCACCAAGATCAGGCGTACGCGCGCGGGCTGGATTCCTAGACTGGCTGCCTCCACGTCACCAACGGCCATGACGTCGAGGGTGCGTCGGTACAGCACAATGACGACCGCACAGATAACGACGTACGGCAGAACGCTGACGACGTCGGACCATCCGTCAGTGCTGAGCCTGCCCAGCAGCCACGAATACACCTGGCGTAGCGAATCGTCGTGGAGCTGAAGGAAAAATGTCTGCGCAGCGTTGGCGAATGCGGCCACCGCGACACCGGCAAGGATGATCACCACTTCGGAGCGCGCCCCACCGACCGTCTGCCCCAACGCATACGCAGCGGCGACGGCCGCAAGCCCACCGAGGAACGCGGCAACGGGAACTCCGACCATCCCCATCACTCCGCCGACGGCGATCGCGAGGGTTGCGCCCAGCCCCGCACCGCTTGAGACGCCCAATAGGTAGGGGTCAGCGAGCGGGTTGCGGAACACACCTTGATAGGCAGCGCCGGCGATCGCGAGGGTCGCCCCCACCAGGGCGCCCAGCGCTACCCGCGGCATCCGAATGTCCCACAAAATCACCTGTTGACGTGCGGTTAATCCGGAGTCGACGTCAACGAAAGGTAGTGCGTTGAGCAGTTCAAGGGTGACCCCGCGCACCGTCAAATTGACGGGGCCGACGAGGATTCCGGCACCGAGCGCGACGATGAGTACCGCGACGGCACCGACAATGATGAGTGTCTGTCGACCGATGTTGCGTTCTCGAACTACCTGCGATCGACCAATTACTTTCACGGGTACGGCAAATTTACGGGTTCGACACCGTCACCGGGATCGATGCGGAGATGGTTCCTACCTGGCGCACCAGCTCGACCACTCGGGGACCCCAGCGGCTGGCGATATCGGCATCCAGGACGTACACGCGTCCTTCCTGGACTGCTGTCAGTTCTGACCAGCCTGGACGCTGCGCCACGGATTCTGCGGTGACGCCGCAGCATTGCGCGTCTGCCAAGAAAATGATGTCCGGGTTGGCGTCGAGGATGTATTCGGCCGACAGCTGCGGATACGGATCGGAACCTTCAGCGATGGACGTCAACCCGAGCATCGAGTAGATCGAGCCGACGAACGTGTCGTTGGTGACGGTGTAGAACGTCTCATCGAGTTCCTGGAAGTAGGTGAGCGGCTCGTCCCGTTCGGGCAGTTGGCTGACGACCGCGTCGATATCGGTCTGCATCTGCGACACCAGCTCTGCGGCCTCACCGACGTGTCCGGTGGCCGCACCGACCTGCTCGATCTGCGAGTAGACGTCGTCGAGGCTTTTCGCAGCGGGCAGTACCAGCACCTGCACGTTGGCGGCTTCCAGACCAGAAATTAGGTCGTCCGACTGCTCGGTGGTGACAACCAAGTCAGGGTCGTAGCCGAGGACTGCTTCGACGTTGGGCGTGTACCCGGACAGCGTGGTGCGCGGCGCCTCTTCGGGATAGTTCGACTGTTCGTCCACCGCGACAACCTGATCGCCCGCCCCCACTGCGAACAGCATCTCGGTGGCAACAGGTGCCAGGGAAACGATGGACTGTGGGGCATCCGATTCGTTGACGGTGGTGGGAGACGAGGAATCTGAGGAATCCGTCCCGCACGCAACGGCGGTAGCAAGTACCACCGCGACCGACAGCATGAGCCCACGACGCAGCTGAGTCATTTCCGCAGCTTAACGCACATGAACCGCGGGTACCTGGGAAACTAGCCTCCCGTACGCGTTCCGGTATCGAGATCCTCGATCACCACGTCGACGGCGGTGATGGCTTCGCTGCTGCCCAGGACGGTGGTCCGAATCTGCTCAGCGGTGCGCACGATGGGCGCATCAAAATGCAGTGTGACGTGGATGTGCGCGGTGGCGCCATCAAGCCGAACACCGATGATGCGTCCTTGCGGAACGTAGGTTGCGATCTCCCCGAACTTGCCGCCGTGCAGGTCAGATACGCCCGGTACCGCGCGAACTAGGTGAGCGATTTCCTCCGCATGCACTGGCCCACGCTCCCTTCTTCCCCGCGTCCTCGATAGTGCATCGGGCACAGCCGGATTGTCTTCACCGGGATCTTAAAGTGCGCTGAAGAGAAAACGCCCACATGAGCAGTAAAACTGGCGCAACATAGCAGGCTCCTGTCGGCGGCGCGTGCCATAATTGCCGATCACGATCCTCAAGCAACGGGGGGTATCAGTCTTTTCAGACAGGATGGACTCGTGTTCGACGCGCACTTACACATCATCGATCCGCGGTTTCCGCTGGTCGAGAATCACGGCTACCTTCCTAAGCCGTTCACGATCAGCGACTACCGCGAACGCACCTCCCACTTGAATGTCACCGGCGGGGCGGTCGTCACGGCGTCCTATCAGGGCACCGATCAGACGTATTTGCGCACCACGTTGGACGAGCTCGGTCCCGGCTGGGTGGGTGTTACCCAGCTTGATCTTGATGCCACCGACGAGGACATCGTTGAACTCGATCGTGCCGGTGTTCGCGCGGTGCGGTTCAATTTGCGGCGCAGCGCAACAGATTTGCGGCTGCTGACCGCGCAGGCGCTCCGCGCGTTCGATCTGGTGGGGTGGCACGCCGAGTTTTATGTTGACGCCACGCTGCTGCTTTCGCTGGAGCCGGTGTTCGCGAAGTTGCCTGCGGTCAGCATCGACCATTTGGGGATGTCGACGCGCGGACTGCCGTATCTTCTGGACCTCGTGGACCGCGGGGCACGCGTGAAGGCGACAGGTTTTGGTCGCACCACCATTAAGGATGTCGCGGAAGTGTTGCGGCGCATTCACGCTGTCAATCCGGAAGCCCTCATGTTCGGCACCGATCTCCCGGGCAGTCGTGCGCGCCGTGTTTTTGAGGACGCGGACCTTGAGTTGGTGGCCGAAGCGCTCGGCGACGGTGACGGCTGGGATGCGGTCACCGGCGGCAATGCCCGCCGCTGGTACCGCTGCCCCGAGATTTCCGCCTGAACCTGAATTATCAGCCTGACACTGGTCGCACTGCTGCCGCGGCGGTGCGGGCCCGCTCCCGGGCCACGTCGATGTCGGGGCCGGTCGAGACCGCGACACCCATGCGTCGACGCGCAAAGCTCTCCGGCTTACCGAAGAGACGAATGTCCGTCTCAGGCACGCGCAGGGCGTCGGCCACCCCGTCGAACGCGATTCCCGCTTCGTCCAGTCGTCCGTAGATCACTGCGGATGCGCCCGGCGAAGTCAACGCGGTATCAACCGGAAGCCCCAGGACAGCGCGCGCATGCAACTCAAACTCCGAGAAGCGTTGAGTGCGCAGCGTCACCAGGCCGGTGTCGTGCGGACGCGGACTGACCTCGGAGAAGTAGACGTCGTCGCCTTTCACGAACAGTTCGACACCGAACACGCCGCGGCCTCCCAGTGCGGACGTGACCTTCTCAGAAATTTCGCGTGAGCGAGCCAGTGCACGATCGCTCATCGGTTGCGGCTGCCAGGACTCGATGTAGTCCCCAGATTCCTGGAGATGGCCGATCGGCTCACAGAAAAACGTCTGGACAGTCCCGTCTGCGCCGACAGCACGCACCGTCAATTGCGTGATCTCATAATCGAAATCGATGAACCCTTCAACGATGACGCGGCCACGGTTGACGCGTCCGCCGCTCATCGCATAGTCCCACGCGGCGACGAGGTCATCGGCGCTGCGCACCGTCGACTGACCCTTACCTGACGACGACACCACCGGCTTAATCACGCACGGGTAGCCGATGCGTTCGGCAGCTTCTCGCACTTCCTCCAGCGAATCAGCGAAGGCGTAAGGCGAGGTGGGGAGTTCGAGTTCCTCGGCGACGAGGCGGCGGATGCCTTCACGGTTCATGGTGAGCTGCGTGGCGCGGGCAGTCGGGATGACGGTAGCCAGACCACGCTCTTCGGCCACGGCTAGAGCGTCGGTCGCGATGGCCTCGATCTCGGGAACGACGTAGTGGGGACGCTCCGACTCAATGACAGCGAGCAGCGCCTGCGGATCGGTCATATCCACGGTGTGAGCGCGATGCGCGACCTGGTGACCGGGGGCGTTGTCGTAGCGGTCGACGGCGATGACCTCGACACCGAGCCGTTGCAGCGCAATGATGACTTCCTTGCCCAGTTCGCCGGAGCCGAGCAACATCACTCGGGTGGCATTCGCGGTCAGTGGAGTCCCGATGCGCAGTTCATCCATAACGAGAACTGTATGCGGTCGCCTGTGAGACGCCGTCGAGGAGGGAATGAAGAAGGTTTACGTAACTGCTAGTACACATATAACTGCGGATGGGTTAGCGTCGAACCATGACCTCATCGAGCGGGCCACTCGCCGGTATCCGAATCATCGAACTCGCAGGCATCGGCCCCGCGCCGCACGCAGCGACCCTACTCGCTGACCTCGGCGCCGACGTCGTCATCATCCAACGACCCGGCCTGCTGCCGCCTGAAGGGTTCCCAGGCGATCAAACTAAGCGTGGCCGCCGCGTCATCGAAGCCAACTTGAAAGATCCCGAGCAGGTCAGCCAAATACTCGACCTCATCGAACGCAGCGACGTTCTCATTGAGGGATTTCGTCCCAGTGTCGCCGAACGGCTCGGATTGGGCCCCGACGAGTGCCTGACCCGCAATCCGCGCCTGGTGTACGGGCGGATGACGGGGTGGGGCCAACAGGGTCCGCTCGCCCACACCGCCGGTCACGACATCAACTACATCTCCCGCACCGGAGTCCTGCATGCGATTGGCCGCAAGGGCGAACGTCCCGTCCCCCCGCTGAACATGGTTGGCGATTTCGGTGGCGGCTCGATGTTCCTGATCATGGGCGTCCTCGCAGCGCTCATTGAACGGCAGACGTCCGGAAAAGGCCAGGTTATTGACGCCGCGATGGTCGACGGCGTTCTCGCTCTATCCCACATGATGTGGGCGTTTCGTGGCCAAAATCTGTGGTCCGATGAGCGCGGGGTCAACGCCCTCGATACCGGTGCACCGTTCTACGACACCTACGAAACCGCAGACGGAAAGTACATGGCGGTCGGTGCCATTGAGCCACAGTTTTACGCGCTGCTGCTGCAGGGCCTCGAACTCGACCCCGCTGAGCTTCCCGCCCAGATGGACACATCGAAATGGCCTGAACTCAAAGAGCTTTTCGCCGACGTGTTCGTTCGCCGCACCCGCGACGAGTGGACCGAAATTTTCGGCGGCACCGATGCCTGCGTCACGCCGGTCTTGACGTTCGCTGAAGCCGAAACTGATGAACACCTCACTGCCCGAGGCGACTTCGTCGACATTGACGGCATCACCCAGCACGCTTCAGCGCCGCGGTTTTCGCGGACACCACCGCAACAGCCGTCAGCTCCCGCGCGCGAGGCGGTCAACATCGATGACCTCTGGCGCTAGGAGTTACAGGACGAACCCTGCACGCTCTGAATCGACGCGCGCCAACGTCGCATACGCCGCGGCAACCGCCTCCACACCGCGCCGCAGTTCCTCGGCGCTCTGGGCGTAGGGCAGGCGAAGGTAGCGTTCAAAAGAACCTTCGACGCCAAAACGCGGACCTGCTGCCAGCCGCACTCCGTAACTGGGCGCTGTAGCGGTCAGCGCCGACGAGACCGGGTCGGGCATGCGCAGCCACAGTGACAATCCACCGGAACCGACCGTGGGCTGCCACCTCGGCAGGTGCTCGGCAAGTGCTTCCAACAGTGCGCTGCGCTGCACCCGCAGCTGCGCGCGGCGCTCGTTGAGTAGCTGGGCGTCATCGCGCATCAACTCGGCTGCCGCGAGCTGGTCCATCACTGGCGTTCCCAGGTCGACCGCGGCGCGCGCTCCCGCGAGACGCGCAATCAGCGGCGGGTCTGCGCGCACCCATCCCACTCTCAGTCCGCCCCAAAAGGATTTTGCGGTAGAACCGATGGTGACGATCGACGCCCGATCACTATGCGCGGCAACGCTGCCCGGCGACGGCTGATCGAGCCACAGATCTACCATCGTTTCATCAACGATGAGTGTCATCCGGGCATCGCTGGCAATGCGCGCGAGTCGCGCGCGCCCAGCTGCATCCATACACAATCCGGTGGGGTTGTGAAAATCGGGGATTAAATACGCCGCGCGCGCGGAGGTTTGCAGTGCGGCACTGGAGATTCCGTCCAGATCCCACGCTGACCCCTCCCCCGCTTCGGGACGCACAGGAACCGGAACGGCGAGCGCACCTACGCGTCGAATCGCTTCTAACGCATTGGGATACGTCGGGTGATCAATAAGAACGCGGTCGCCCGGTGAGGTGAGCACCCCGAGGAGTAATCGCAGCGCATGCTGAGCACCCGAGGTGACCATGATCTGGTCAGCAGTAGTGGGTAGTCCGCGGGCGGTGTATCGGTGTGCGATGACGTCGCGGAGTTCGCGCACACCCACCGGCTCCATACCGTGCGTGGGAAGGTAGCGGACGAGCGATTCCAACGCCGCGGCATAGGCAGCCTCGATCGCCTGTTGCGGTGCAGCCATCGCCGCATAGCTCAGGTCCACCACCGCGTCGGCCGCCGACAACGACGGGCGAGCGGAGGACTCTGAGCGCGCCGGTATCGCGATAGTCGAACGCGACCCCTGACGGGAGACGAGATAGCCGTCGTCGCGCAACAGAGCGTACGCGGACGTGATGGTGCTGCGGCTTACCCCCAACACCAGCGACAGCTCGCGTTCACTGGGCAAAGCTATGCCCAGAGGCACGCGGCCGTCATGGACAAGCATCTTGATGCCGTCGGCGAGTGCCCGATAAATTGGGCGGGCCGCTGTACGTTTTCCGGGCTGGTCATGCCAGTTGCCCAGGTCCGCGCTGAGCGTTTTAGCTCCCAGCGTCCGTATGCCCATGCAAACCAGTATCGCCGATACTGGACCGCTTTTCGCAATCCAGTGAGTGTGTGGGTAGCGAGGTGCAGCCCCTCCCAATGCCACACCTCGCCCACGACCCCTCCTCCAAATTTAAAATACCGGACGTTATGCTTAATTGGTAGTTGAGGAGTTCAACGATGCAGTCTTGGATGCGAGACACGTCAAACCCTTGACCATCCGTCCGACCCGATCACCGAGCCACTACGCTAGAGATCTGGTGGCGGCAGAAGGGTCACGACGATGCAGGATCGGGCAGTAGCAACACGACTCCAAGTGCTACGTGGAGCTGCTCAGGTGTTTGACCAGCTTGGATTCAAGGGCGCCAGCATCGGCCAGATCAGCAAAACCAGCGGCTTCACTCGCGGCGCGATCTACTTTCATTTCAAGTCTAAAGATGAACTGGCACAACAGATCATCGAAGAGCAGCACAACATTTCGATCGCTGCGGGATTGCGTATCGCGGAGGTGGACGCACCCGCTATTGACCGTCTGGTGATGCAGTCCTTTGAGATGGGGCGCCAACTCATCGAAGATCCGATCGTGCGCGCCGGCATCCGACTGTCCCTAGAGATGCAGGTGGACCGGGGGCCTACCAGGCCGTTTACCGACTGGATCGAGGCGTGCGGCGTCGTCATCGACATTGCGCAGAGTGACGGCGATATCGACCCCACTCTTGATCGCGATCAGCTGGCCCATTTCTTGGTGTCAGCGTTTACCGGCGTCCAGTTGGTGTCCAATGCTCTCGACGGACGCGCCGAACTGGAAAAGCGCCTCACCGACATGTGGCGAATCCTGCTGCAAGCCATCCTGGCGCCAAATCATGCGCGGACGATCGACCAGATTCTGTCGGCCCGCCTCCAGCCTTTATCCGCCGAGCAGTCCGGCGACGGTGCGCTCACGCCGCAAGGCTCGCGCAGAAGTTCGAGGACTACGAGCCGCGTGAAGACGATCGGCGAGATCCCACCATTCTCGCCCAACTTCACGACGCCGTAACCGCCCGTTCCGCGTCCGAACGCGCACTCCTCGATGCCGTCACCGCTGCACGAAGCGGTGGCTTTTCTTGGGGGACCATCGGCGACACAATCGGCACAAGCGGAGAAGCTGCGCGGCAAAAATACGGGCCCCTCATCAACAAGGCCGCCAACACATAGCTGCCCGCTCTTAACTGCACTTCGCGCCCGCGACCACTACCGTCGTATGCAGACATTGCAATGACGCGAGGAGTGGAAATGTCAGTGGGTAGGCCGCAGCAAGTTCGAGGAGTCATCGCACGGGCAAAAGGGGCGCCCGTCGAACTCGTCACCATCAACATCCCCGCACCCGGCCCGGGTGAAGTGGTCGTCGACATCGCCGCATGCGGGGTGTGTCACACCGACCTCACGTACCGCGATGGCGGCATCAACGACGAATACCCCTTCCTCCTCGGCCATGAAGCTGCCGGAACCGTCGAAGCCATCGGCGACGGCGTCGACAACGTGGAAGTGGGCGACTTCGTCGTCCTCAACTGGCGTGCCGTCTGCGGGCAGTGCCGCGCCTGTAAACGTGGACGCCCCCAGTACTGTTTCGACACCCACAACGCCACACAGAAAATGACTCTCGAAGACGGTACCGAGTTGACGCCGGCACTCGGCATCGGCGCCTTCGCTGATAAAACCCTCGTTGCTGCTGGCCAGTGCACCAAGGTTGATCCCGCTGCCGACCCTGCCGTGGTGGGCCTGCTTGGTTGCGGCGTGATGGCCGGCTTCGGCGCCGCCGTCAACACTGGCGGGGTGAGCCGCGGAGATTCGGTCGCTGTCATCGGCTGCGGCGGCGTCGGTGACGCGGCCATCATGGGCGCCCGCCTAGCTGGGGCCAGCAAAATCATCGCGATCGACCGGGACACCACCAAACTGGAGTGGGCGCGCGACCTCGGCGCCACCCACATGATTGACGCCTCCACCGCCGGTGTTGTTGAGGCTGTGCAGGCACTTACCGACGGTTTCGGCACGGACGTCGTCATCGATGCGGTGGGACGCCCGGAAACGTGGAAGCAGGCGTTTTATGCTCGCGACCTGGCGGGCACTGTCGTCCTCGTCGGTGTCCCCACCCCAGACATGACCCTGGAAATGCCGCTGGTGGATTTCTTTAGTCGCGGCGGCTCGTTGAAGTCGTCATGGTACGGCGACTGCCTACCCGAACGTGACTTCCCGATGCTCACCGACCTGTACCTTCAGGGACGTCTTCCACTGGATAAGTTTGTGACCGAACGTATTTCCCTCGATGAGGTGGAGAAGGCGTTCGAGACGATGCACCGCGGTGAGGTACTGCGTTCGGTGGTGGTGTTGTGAGAATCGACCGCATCGTCACCTCCGGCACGTTTTCACTTGATGGTGGAACGTGGGAGGTAGACAACAACATTTGGCTTGTCGGAGATGATTCCGAAGTCGTCGTTATTGACGCCGCTCACACTGCCGATCCGATCATCGACGCCGTCGGTGATCGGGTTGTGAAGGCAATTGTGTTGACGCATGGGCACAACGATCACGT
>JAAYXN010000493.1 GCA_012515885.1 Rhodococcus sp. (in: high G+C Gram-positive bacteria) | reverse complement strand
GTCAGCATTGGCGGTTGCTAGCTGCGACGAAGGAACTGCATCCCACCTGGGTGCAGTACCTGGGTGAGGGCGCTGCGTGAGGCAGATCGTGCCGTCCGCACTACTTCCGTCTGGACACGGCGGCATCAAATTGCGGCCCTCGTGCGTGGCTGATGAGGCTTCTGAGCTAGGTTAATCGGGTGAGCATTCTCGAGACTTCGCTGATCTTCGTGGTCATTCCGCTGGCGATCGTCCTTCTCCTCGGGTTGAGTGCACTGTTCGGTAAGGCCAAGGCCGTACCGACACCCGAGGCGTTCCGGCTTGGTGAGAAGTGGGAACACTCACCGATCCTCTGGAGCGCGGTCGATGTGGTGACCACCAACGATCACCACCACGCCCATCACGATGTGAACGATTCTGCGGCGCTGATCGGAGGCACAGCACATGGCAAGTGGTAACGCAGTGATCCCGGTGGTCGATCCGGCCACCCTTCCTTCCGGCTCGGTGATCACCTCCAGCGGCCGTGTTTCTGGCGCCCGCCCCCTGGGTGGGGAGTTCCCCGGCGCATTGCCCTTCACCACCAACGATCTCCTCCGCATCGATAACGCGTTGACGGACGCAACCCGCGAAACCCGGGTGCGTTTCAACATCTACCTCGGCGATCTCGGTGAAGACACCGGCGCCGGAGCCGATGCGGTGTTCCCGCACACCCCCGAGGCAGAGCGCAGCGTGCTGATCGCGGTATCGCCTGACCAGCGTGCCATCGAGGTTCGCGGCGGATCCGCCGTGAGCGATCGCGTCACTGACCGCATCGCGCAGCTCGGTGTGAGTGCTGCGGTGTCGGCGTTTGCCGACGGCAATCTCATTGACGGTCTTGTGAGCGCCGTGCGAGTTATGGGCGCAGCGATCAAGCAAGCATGATCAAGCAAGCATAAGGATGCTGCTCAGAAACGAGTACGCAGAGGTTCTGTGCGCGAACGAAGCGTTGAGACCGCGGACGAAGGGAGTGTAGGCGCACTGCGCACCCTCCAAGAGGTAGCGGGAAAGCGGAGGCTGGTCTTCAGTCTCCGCTCCGCGGTGCCTCTTTTTATTTGGGCAGTTCTGGGCTTGGTTTTGCTGGTAGTCACTGTGCGCCCGTGGACGCCGGACATCGGCATCCTGCGTGGAGGCATGGATCTCTTCGTGTACCGCGATGGATCCTGGATCATCCAGAATGGTTTTCCGCTCTACACTGCGCCGATCACCTCAGGGTTGCTGTACACCTACACTCCGTTTTCCGCATTGGTGTTCATCCCGATTGAGAAGATTCCGCCAGCCTGGTCTCTCGGCGTCTGGCTAGCGATTAACGTGGCGGTGCTCATCGCCGTCGTTGCACTGTGTTGGCGTCTACTTGGGTACCGCCTGACGCCCTATCTGCTTGTTGTATCGGCAGCTATCGCTGCGGGTTGTATGTTTCTGGAACCGGTCCGTACGACGTTGTTCTATGGGCAGATCAACTTGGTGCTGATGCTTTTGGTCGTATGGGATTTCTCGCGTGCACCGCGGGCGAAGCTCCGCGGCGTGGGTGTCGGTATTGCAGCTGGAATCAAGCTCACGCCAGCATATTTCGTTGCCGTTTTCGCGGTGGTGGGGCAGTGGCGCAGCGCGGTTGTTGCGACGGTGACGTTCGCGGCAACGATTGCCGGGGCGTGGCTGATTCTGCCCAGCGATTCACGGCAGTATTGGACAGAAACGTTCTTCAATTCGGAGCGCATTGCGCCGGACGGTCATCCGTCGAACCAGTCGGTACGGGGAGTAATCGCCCATCTCACGGGCGCTGCTGCACCGGTGTGGTTGTGGCTCGCGGTCGCAATCCCGGTGTTCGTCGTGAGCATGGTGATCGTTGCGGCCGCCTATCGGTCGGGTGATCGGTTGTTGGCGCTTTCTATTGCCGGGTTGACGTCGCCGATGGTGTCTCCGTTCTCGTGGAGCCACCACTGGGTGTGGTTTGTTCCGTTCCTGGTGTACCTGGTCGATCGTGCTTTTCGTAATCCGCGGTGGTGGCTAGCGATCGGTGTGGTGTTTACCGCCGCAGCTGCCTGGCCGTACCGCTGGAGTGAAGAGAGCGTCGTCATTGGGCTGTTCTTGTTCCCGCCTGACTGGGCCATCGCGCAAGTACTGATGAATCTCTTTCCGCTTGTCTACGTGGTGATCTTGGTGTGGGCGGGCATCGGTTTGTGGAGATCGCGATCGTCGGGAGGGCCGGAGAAGACACTTCCGGGTGAGGCTGCGGATATTCCCGACGCAACTACGACAGCGGTGACTCACGTCAACCCTGTAACTAAGCCTGTGTAGGAGCTGGACGCCGCGTCAGGGTTGGAACCACCACACGAATAAGAAGCGACAAAGTGGGCGTGCGGCTAGACGTCGAAGCTTTTGCTCAAGCACACACTGAGCGGCATATCGACGTAGGGCGGATAGTTGTCGATCTTCTGAAAGCCGGCCCGCGTATAGAGGGCGAGGGATTCGGGTTGCTCGGTACCGGTTTCGAGGACAGCGCCGCCATAGCCCTCCTCAATCGCCCACTTCTCTAGTTCGCTCAGAATCTGCCCGCCGATGCGGCGCCCACGTGCCGCTGATGTCACGAAAACCCGTTTGATTTCTATCTGTGTCGGCGAATAGTGCTTGAACGCCCCACAGCCCACCGCGTCCCCGTCAACGACCGCGATGACCACCGCCGCCGTGTCATCCATGCCATTGAACTGGTCGTAGGCGTCCTGCGCGGCGCCGTAGCGTTCCCGTAAATCAGCATCGAGATCCGCGCAGAGAGCGACAAAGCGTGGATCATCAGGCGTGGTGCGCTGCAGCGTGGTCATGGCCCGACACTACGGCGGTGCCAGCATGAAGAAGCCCGACACGGCACAAGGTGGTGAAGACCGAACCCAGATCGGCATCCACCACCTTGTTGCGTACCCGCTAGCTCTTATCGAAAGCGCGTGCGGCCAGTGCGCGCACGGTCCCGGCGCGCCCTTCCACCACTAGTCGGCGCAGTGCAGGTGGCAGCGAATCGTCCCTGAGGAACTGATCGGCAGCTTCGATGGCGTCGTCGCTGACCGCCCAGGACGGGTAGAGGCCGATGACGACAGTTTGCGCC
>JAAYXN010000033.1 GCA_012515885.1 Rhodococcus sp. (in: high G+C Gram-positive bacteria) | reverse complement strand
TCGAGCGACTGGTAGGACATGAACACCGCCCGCCCCCCCAGTGCGAGCGAATCGAGTGCCGCGGGAACCGCGGCACTCAAAGAATCGAGTTCAGAATTAACCTCGACCCGCAACGCCTGGAACGTTCTTTTAGCGGGGTGACCTCCCGTACGGCGCGTGGCTGCGGGAATGGTCCGGTACAGCAACTCAACAAGTTCAGCGCTGGTTGTGAACGGAGCCCGTTCACGTTGGCGGATAACTTCCGACGCGATCTTTCCCGCGAAACGCTCTTCACCATAGGTTTTGAGGATTCGGGCGAGATCACCGTGACTGTACGTGTTAAGCACATCTGCGGCAGTGATGCCGCTGGTGGGGTCCATACGCATATCCAGTGGTGCATCCACTGAGTACGCGAACCCCCGGTCTGCTTCATCGAGTTGCATCGATGACACACCGAGATCAAACAGTGCCGCCGTCACCGAACCGGTCGATTCCAGACCGGCACTGACGAGGGCATCACCGATACCGTCGTAGCGCGTTCGCACCAGGGTGACCCGGTCACCGAAACGCGCAAGCCGATCACCGGCAATGGCGAGGGCATTGGGATCGCGGTCAAGGCCAATAAGCCGCAGCTCAGGGAAGACGCTCAAGAACTGTTCTGAGTGACCACCAAGGCCGAGGGTTCCATCAACGAAGACAGCACCGGCACCACTGTCATTCTCAGCGGTGATTGCCGGGCGCAGCAGCTCAATGCAGCGAGACGCCATCACGGGAACGTGACCGAACCCGGCAGCCGATGGCGAGGGGCTTACCTCTTCATCCACCATGACTCCTCCGGTTCGCTGCACTCTCTGTCTTGCTGTTCGTGTGATTGCTGTCGTTGATGCTCTAGTTCTCGTTCTGCGAGTGTCTCGGGGTCCCTGTCCGAGAAGAACCTGGCGCTGGGGAAGTGCGTCAGGGTCTTTCGGGCAGAGGCCTCGCGGCACTCGCTGGCTGCCGTTAGACGATCTCGCCGACTGCCTCACCGGCGGCCGTCGAGTAGTTCTCTTCGTTCTCGGCCAAGTAGGTCTCCCACGTTTCGAGATCCCAAATTTCTAGAAAGTCCACCGAACCGGCGACCACGCAATTCTTGGCCAAATTTGCGTAGCGACGGTGTTCCGCCGACAGGGTGATACGTCCCTGAGCGTCGGGAAACTGCTCGTCGGTTCCGGAAGCAAGGGAACGGACAAAAGCTCGGGCAGCCGGATCGCTCCGTGAGGCGCTAGCGGCTTTGCGGGCCAGTACGACGAACTCGTCTCGCGGGTACACGGCGAGGCTGTGGTCGAGTCCCTTCGTGACCATGACCCCTCCCGCCAATGCGTCTCGAAACTTTGCGGGCAACGTGAGTCGCCCCTTGTCATCGAGCTTGGGCGTGTAGGTACCGAGAAACATCCCGAGTACCTCCCAACCGGACGGGCCGGCGCCTTTCTAGCGCCGAACTGCACCGAACGCTCGTGCTCGAGCGGCTCGCTTCCGTTCACCGCCGATCCCCACATTACCCCACCCTCCCCCACTTGATACCTGGTTTTCCGGCACCCATGCTGGAATTTGCCGAATACTTGCTGGTCAATGCAGGTGGGAAATAGTGGGGAGAAATTTCGGGTGATCATCACCACGGATTCCCCACCGGATTGATGTGCATCCAGTTTGGATTACAAAGCCCATGTTTCTGCAGGTAACAGCGCCACGACGCATGGCGATGTGAGTGCCACAGTCTTTGCAATCCCAAGTGTGGGGCGAAGTGGGTGAGACCGAAAACTAGTAGAGACGTTCAAATAGCAGTGGGCGGTGTGACACCCGAGGTGTCACACCGCCCACTGTGAACGTGAAGTTTTGCTACTCCTGCTCGAACCGCTTCCGGAATCGGTCTTCCATCCGCGACGAGAAGCCACCGGATTTATTGCGACCAGTGTTGTTCTTTCCAGCACTGCGTCCACCGGTGCTGCCGCCGTAACCACGGGGCTGACCGCCAGGCGACTGCGTCCCTGGCGAAGACTCTTCTTCCTTCTCCTTCGATCCGGAACCTCCAACAAGCAGGAGAACACCGGCACCGAACATGACAAGGAATCCGAGCAGGCTCAGAACTGGGAAACCCAGTGCCCTGATCGGAAGTGCTATACCCGCAACAAGCAGGACCAGACCCAATACAAATAGGGCGGCCGCCTGCATGCGGCGTCGACTCGATGTCGCCTTGAGTCGACCGCCTCTGACTGTAGAGGCGAATTTGGGGTCCTCGGCGTAGAGAGCGCTCTCGATCTGATCGAGCATGCGCTGCTCGTGCTCGGAGAGTGGCACGGTACCTCCCCCGGCACTGGATGGTGGCCATCGACTGAAATTGCAGACGATGGGTAGCCGCATCTCGCGGCTACCTGAACTTAATAATACGAGCACATCGATTCGCATACCACCTACTCGGGACTAAGAGTTGGACAAAGTTTTGCCCACTCCCCTGCGCGGCACCCCCTTTGCCGAGACCCAGAAGCGTCACGATGCCCGCTGATCTAGCTGGATAGCGGCACCAAGACGCCCCTCCACGTCGTGAAGGAAGCGGCCCACTTCACCGAAGAATCGATCGGCTTCTTCACTCGACATAGACCGGGCAGCACCCGCCTCCACTGCGGCCCGAGTGGCCGAGTACGCCGAAAAGTACTCTGCCCAGGGCGCAAGTTCTGGTGCTGACTCGGCGAGCCGGAGCCACGCATTGCGGGTATGACGACCTCGCGCCCCTCGTGATCCCTCACTGACCGCAAGCATTGCTCCAGCACCCCGAAGAGCAGCCACGTAGGCGCCGAGAAACAGATCCTGCGGCGAACTGGCGGCGATCGCCTCCGATAACAACGCATCTGCACGCGCAAGAAGTTGCTGCGGGGCGCTGGCCATCGACCGCGGACCCGACACCGCAGCTGGCGCCGCCGCGGCACCTACTGCCCGCGCTGACGCGATTGCCACGGACCCACCCGAGACCGCCCCCTGTGACACGCTTTGGCTCACCACGAAAGATCACCTCCCACCCTCGGACCACTGCGGGCGCGCTCAGCATCCGCTACGCGCAGCTCACCACCGCTCTGGCGGCTCCAGGAACTGCGCCGATAGCAGCTCAACAACAAGGAGACCCACCTGCGAACTCGCTGCTCCGCCCACACTGTCCGAGTGCTCTGTAAGTCCGGTGATGCCCGCTTCCCTCGGGCATCACCGGAGCACCAGTATCGAACATTTATTCGACGTATTCAATATAACGTGACCCACCGACACGATCCGAGAGAAAGGTGAGCACGGTCGCTACCAACGCGCACTCGGCCCCTACCGTCGTTGAACTGTCGCCGGAGGACTTCCGCAACCACATCGATGAGGCGCTCGCCGTCTATGTCACCGCCATGGGCTACCCGCGCGGTACCGAGTTTCATCGTGCTCCGATGTGGACTGAACATATGCGTCGACCCGGCTGGCGTTGCGTCGGAGCGTTCTCCGGCGACCCCACTCCAGAATTAGTAGGCATCGCCTACGGCTACAGCGGAGATCGACATCAGTGGTGGTACCAGCAAGTGTTTAACGGGCTCGACGCGCGCGGTTGGGATCCGAGCCACATCAACGGAGTGCTTGGCGACTACTTCGAACTCACCGAGCTACACGTGCGACCCGATGCTCAGGGCCAGGGAATCGGTCAATCCCTGCTGCATCTACTCCTCACTAACCGGCCCGAACGCGGCGTCCTACTCTCAACGCCTGAGGTCGCCGAAGAAGGAAACCGCGCGTGGCGCCTCTACCGTCGCGCAGGTTTTCAGGACGTGCTGCGACACTTCCGGTTCGCAGGAGACGCGCGCCCGTTCGCGGTACTCGGTCGGGCACTACCGTTCGCGCACTCCTACCCCGCACCTGGCGAACCCACCCCTGATATGCCTGCACCGACCACTCGCTAGCGTGGTGGGCATGAAGGGCTACACCAGCGACGTCGTGGTCATCGGATCCGGCCACAATGCTCTTGTTGCTGCCTGCTATCTGGCCGAAGCCGGGCGAAGTGTGACGGTGATCGAGCGCGATACCGTTCCCGGCGGCGCGGTGTCCACCGTCGAGCGCTTCCCCGGTCATCAGATCGACCGCGGCTCGTCCGCCCACATCATGATCCGGCACACCGGAATCATCGAAGAACTCGGCCTTGGCGACCACGGGCTGCGCTACATCGACTGCGATCCGTGGGCTTTCGCACCCAGTGCTCCCGGTGATGATCGCCCCGCGATCGTCTTCCACCGCAGCCTCGATGACACCTGCCGCTCCATCGAAGCTGCCTGCGGCCGTAAAGACGCCGACGCCTATCGCGAGTTCGTGAAGGTGTGGGGTCCGCGTAGCGCACGCGTCATGAAAGCCTTCTCCGCTCCCCCGACCGGCACCCACCTGTTCTCCTCTTTTTGGGGACTCAAAGCAGACGGCGGCAATAGCGATCTGGCACGCCAGTTCCTCGCTCCCGGTGACGCCCTGCTCGACGAGTTCTTTGATGACGAGAGACTCAAAGCTGCGCTCGCCTGGTTTGGTGCCCAATCCGGGCCTCCCATGTCCGAGCCTGGGACGGCACCGATGGTGGGGTTCGCGGCGCTCATGCACACCCTGCCTCCCGGTCGCGCTGTTGGTGGAAGTGGTGCGTTAACGGCAGCACTCATCGCGAAACTCACCGCAACTCTTGGCACCACCGGCGCCGCACCCGATGACGGTCCCCTAATCCTTGGCGATGGCGTCCACGCACTGCGCAAAGACGGCAAAGACTGGGTGGTCACTACCGAGTCAGGCCGCCAACTGCGTTGCCGGACGGTGGTCGCTGGCTGTCATATCCTCACGACCCTCGATCTGCTTGAACGCGGCGGGTACGCAGCAGAGGTTCTTGAGCGATGGCGTCGACAGATCCGAGTTGGCCCCGGTATCGGCATGGTGCTGCGGCTGGCAACTAGCTCACTGCCCCACTACCCCAGTGCTGTCACCACCGAAGACAGCACGCATGGTCTGCAGCTGCTGGTCACGGACCGTGCCCAACTACGTACTGCCCACGCAGCGGCACTTGTGGGCGAGTTGCCGCCGCGACCCGCTGTTCTCGGCATGAGTTTTAGCGCTCTGGACCCCTCTATCAGCCCACCCGGCGAGCATCAGATGACGCTGTGGTCGCAGTGGCATCCCTACGCCCTTACCGGTGGACGCAGATGGGCCGATATAGCGGCCACCGAAGCTGATCGAATCCTGGGCGAAATGGACCGATTCGCACCAGGTTTCACCGAGTCAGTGCGTCATCGCCACATCCAGACACCGCATGACATCGAGCAAGAGATGGGACTGATCGGCGGCAACGTCATGCATGTCGAGATGACGCTTGACCAGATGATGCTGTGGCGTCCACTCCCCGAACTCGCTGGCGGCCGCGTACCAGGTGCGCCAGACCTCTACCTCACTGGCGCATCGACACACCCCGGCGGCGGTGTTAACGGTGCAAGCGGGCGCAGCGCTGCACGTCTCGTACTGTCCGATACTCAACTGATCGGCCGATCCATACAGGCGGCAAAGAAGCTGTGGCGCTAATTACTACCCGCTATTTTCCGACGCATCACGAGCCAGTTGTGGGGGTTCCGCACATCCGTGGCCGGGCCCTGGCACGATTGCGCACGTGCCTCCGTCATTTCTTCAGAGTCCGCGACCGGTGTCCGCATCCTCTGCCACACCCCCGCATTCCACGTCAGCGCTCACCCGCACCCCGCCCGCCGGGCGCTCCCGCGACCGACGTCGACGCCTCTTTTCTGTACTCACGCTTGGCCTCATCCTGGTTCCTGTCCTAACCGGGTGCCTGCGCGTTCAAGTGTCGATGGGCGTCTCGTCCGACGACCGCGTTAACGGGCAAATCATCGCGGCCGCTGTCCCCAACCATGACAACGATCCCGGACCACAACTGACACCCCCGATGTCACTTGGCGGGAAAGTTCAGGTTGAGGAATACCGTGAAGACGGCTACGTCGGAACGACGGCACGATTCTCCAACCTGACGTTCGGAGAAATCAGCCAGCTCAGTTCACTATCCGATCAGACCAGTGGCACCCTAGAAATGTCACTGCGACGCAGCGGTGACATCGTCACCTTCGAAGGACGCGTCGACTTGGAGAGCGTGCCCGCACAGGGCGCCGACGTCCAATTCACCCTCGCATTTCCCACCCGAGTGGGCACCACCAACGGCGATCGTGAAGGCGATGATCGTGTCACCTGGCGTCTCCCGGCTGGCGAAGTGAGCACCCTGCGTGCCGAAGTCCGCTACGCCGACCCCAATACCCGCGGCTTCGCTGGCTGGGCAGGCATCGTTGGCGGCGTCACTCTTGGAGTGTCTGTCATCGTCGGCGCACTCGCCTGGATGGCACGCGATCGCAGTGCCCGAGCAGGCAGCGGCCGCAGCAGTGAGACGACGTCCGCCTAGCGCAAGCGCCTAGCTAGTTCGCTGCAGCTGCCGGAACCTGGCCGATACCAGGATCCGGTGGCGCCGCGGAACCTGAAACAGGTACCGGCACAACCACATCCACAGCGCCCAGCTCTGGCTGCTCTTTGCCTGCAGAACCAAGCTCTGAAGGGCCCGAAACGGCTGACCCGATTTTGTCCCCCAACCGCTCCAGAACCTCAGCGGTGGCGCGGGTAAAGTTGAGGGTAATGAAGTGCAGGCCTGGCGCGCCTTCAGCAATAAGTCGCTCACACATCGTGGTCGCGAGATCAATACCAATCTCACGGACAGCGGCACGGTCTTCTTCTGGGCCGTCGCCAGCAGCAAGCGCAAGTTGCCGGTCAAGGGCTGCCGGAAGCTTCGAACCGGAAAGCTCCACCATGCGGCGCACTGACCGCAATGACGTGATCGGCATGATTTCGGGGATGATCGGCTTCGCACCCTCAATCGGGTCAAACGCAGCTACCCGATCACGCAGTCGCAGGTACTGGTCAACATCGAAGAAAATCTGGGTGATGGAGTACTCGGCTCCGGCACGCAGCTTTGACACGAGATGCTTCGTGTCATGCGCGAGGTCCGGCGCCCGGTAGTGGCCTTCGGGGAAGGACGCGACACCGACGTGAAAATCTCCAAGGTCGCGAACGAGTCGCACCAATTCTTCCGCGTACTCGACGCCGTCCGGGTGCTTAATCCACTCGCCGAGCGGATCGCCCGGCGGGTCACCGCGAAGGACCAAGATGTTGCTGATCCCGCGGTCTGCGTAGGCGCCGACCATCGAACGGAGCTCGTCGACACTGTGTGACACCGCCGTCAGGTGTGCGACCGGAAGCAGTGTGGTCTCTTGAGCGAGCTGACCGGTGACGCGAACCGTGCGATCACGGGTGGATCCGCCGGCACCGTAGGTCATCGAGACGAACGCTGGCCCCAGCCGTTCAAAGACTCGTACAGCGCGCCACAACCGTGCTTCTGCAGCCTCGTCGCGGGGTGGAGAAAACTCCACCGAAAACGGCACGCGGCCGCTCTCGCTCGCGCGCAATCGGTCGACTACGGAAGGGGTGTTACTGACCCGTCCGTTGCTGGCCTGTCCGCTGACTGCATCGAAATTCACCCACTCAGCATAGGTTTAGGACATGACGTGGGTGGAATTGCCTCCAATGTCACGGTCGGAGACCGCCATCTCCCTAGTCGGAGACCGCTATCTGTCCAGTCGGAGACCGCTATATCCGCCTAGTCGGAGACGACCATGTGGCTAGCCGGATACCGCCATTGACATGGTCCCCCGACACGTCCGGGCTGTTTTACCGCACTATGGTGGGGTCAGCTCCCCGTGCAGTGCCTTAGTTCCTTCACCTGAACGTTCTTTTCACCTCAACTTTTTCCGGAGGCCTCATCGTGTCCGCAGCAGCCACCCCTCTCGCGGCCCGAGTGCAGGACACGCTCTGTGACTTCTTCTCTAGCCGCAGTGCTCTGATTGATGCGGTTGGCGGCGGCTATCGGGAGGCTGTTTCCACTCTCGAAGCGTTTGTTTTGCAGGGCGGCAAGCGGGTGCGTCCAGCTTTCGCGTGGGCCGGATGGTCCGCTGCGGGAGGGGATCCGCAGGGCGCTGATGCTGATGCGGTTCTGCGTGTGTGTTCTGCGCTAGAGCTGGTCCAGGCATGCGCGTTGGTGCATGACGACATCATTGATGCGTCGACGACGCGGCGCGGGTTTCCGACCGTTCATGTGAGCTTCGCTGAGCAACATCGGAGTGCGAAGTGGAGCGGTGACCCGGCGCATTTTGGTACGTCGGTAGCAATTTTGCTGGGCGATCTCGCCTTGGCGTGGGCGGACGACATGGTCCGGGAATCCGGGATTAGCCCTGAGGCCGCAGCCAGGATCGCGCCGGTGTGGTCAGCGATGCGTACGGAAGTACTGGGTGGCCAATTCCTCGATATTCGGGGCGAGGCCAGTGCTGACGAATCTATCGAGGCAGCGATGCGCGTAAATCGCTATAAGACGGCCGCCTACACCATCGAACGGCCGCTGCATGTGGGTGCTGCTCTCGCTGGCGCTGATGACGCCGTTGTGGACGCGTACCGCCGTTTCGGTACTGATGTGGGGATTGCGTTTCAGCTCCGTGATGACCTGCTCGGTGTCTTCGGTGACCCGAGTGTGACTGGCAAGCCTTCCGGCGATGATCTTCGCGCCGGCAAGCGCACCGTCCTTTTGGCTCTTGCGCTCTCTCGCGCTGACCGCGATGATCCCGGTGCAGCCCGGTTTCTGCGGGACCGTCTCGCTGCTGCCAATCCGACGAGCGAACTGAGTGATACGCCCCGTGGGGACCGGTTTGTGGAGGCTGCGGTCCTTACTGATAGCGACATCGACACGATGCGCGGCATCATCACCGACGTCGGAGCGGTGGAGGAAATCGAGACGCGCATCGACGCGTTGACGGAGTCCGCTCTTGCCGCCCTTGAAGGCGTTGCTTCACCAAAGGACGTGGCTGCCACAGGCACTTTCGTTACTGAAGAAGGCTGTATTACCGATGCGGGTCGGGCTGAACTAACCGCGATGGCGCTGGCGATGGCGACACGATCGACATGAGGCACACCATGCTCTCTGGCTGCACTGAACATGTCGTGGTGGTGGGCGCGGGATTGGCCGGGCTTTCCGCTGCATTACATCTGCGCGGCAGTGGTCGACGGGTCACGGTGATTGAAGCGCAGCGCACGCCGGGGGGCCGTGTTGGCAGTTACCGCATTGGAGCGGCCACAGGTGCGGGCACCGGCCAAGGCGCTGAAGGCCGCGACATCGACGGCTATGACATCGACAGTGGGGCCACTGTGCTCACCATGCCTGAGCTGATCGGTGATGCTCTTGCTGCGGTGGGCGCGAGCGCGGTCACCACGGTGCCTAGCCTTGAGATCACGCCGCTCACCCCTGCGTATCACGCCCGTTTCGCGGACGGCACGTTCCTGGATGTGCACTCCGATGCCGATCGCATGATCGCGGAAGTAACCCGG
>JAAYXN010000492.1 GCA_012515885.1 Rhodococcus sp. (in: high G+C Gram-positive bacteria) | reverse complement strand
TTGGCCTGGTTGGAGTCGCCGCAGCGGCTGCCTACCTCAACAAAAAGCGTGGCGCGGAGGCATCCGCAGTCGCCGGTGATCGCGTGGTTCGCAATCCGCTCCTTGACGAGCCTGCCGTCCGGCCCGACATCATCGACGTCGTTACCGACGACGGCGCCGTCCTGCATGCGCGCGCCTACGGCCCCGCCGACGGACTTCCCATCGTGCTCGTCCACGGCTGGTCATGCTCCATCGAATACTGGTACCCGCAGATCAATACGTTCGCCGAGGAATCGGGCAAGTACCGCGTCATCGCCTACGATCTTCGCGGCCACGGACGCAGCACCCCCGGTACCCGAGTGTTCGATACCGACGTCCTCGCTGACGACCTGCAGGCCGTTCTCGAAGCCACCGTCACCGACCCCGAGCGCAAGGCCACCGTCGTCGGCCACAGCATGGGCGGCATGAGCATCATGGCGTGGGCTGATCGCCACTCAGACAAGGTTGATCGCTACGCGTCGTCGATCCTGCTGGCGAGCACGGCCACCGACAACCTCATTGGTGAGGCGTCGATCGTGCGCTACCCGAAGGTGCCGCTGCCCATTGGGCGCGCCATCATCGGTGCCCCCTGGCCCATCGCGTCGACACCGGTGACAAACAAGGCCGTCCAATACATCACGATGGCACCGCGATCGAAGCCCGATGACGTGCAGTTTTGTCGCGACATCCTGGCCGGCTGCCAGCCCCGCACCCGAGGCGGTTGGGGTGTTGCACTGAGCGGTCTGGATCTGCGACGTGGACTCAAGTCCATCACGGTCCCGACGACGGTTCTCGGCGGATCGGTGGACCGCTTGCTGCCCATCGGGCATTCACGTCGACTCGCACGCACCCTCGACGAAACCGGTGTGTTGCAGCGTTTGATTGTTCTGCCCGGTATCGGCCACATGAGCACAGTCGAAGACTCCGAGTCCGTCAGCCGCGAAATCGAGCGTCTGCGGTCAACGTACTAACTGCTCGCGGCTAGCCCCTGTGCCTGTCGGGGGGACAGGGGCTAGCCGGTTTAGCTTGAAGACTGGTTTAGCTGAAAACCACGGTCTTGCGGCCGTGGACGAGGACGCGGTCTTCCAGATGCCAGCGCAGTCCGCGGGCCAGCGTCAGCTTTTCGATATCGCGGCCCAGGCGCACCATGTCTGCCACCTCGTCGGCGTGATCGACGCGGATGACGTCCTGTTCGATGATCGGTCCGGCATCGAGTTCCGGCGTGACGTAGTGGCAGGTAGCGCCAATCAGTTTGACGCCGCGTGCAAACGCCTGATGGTAGGGGCGGGCGCCAACAAACGACGGCAAGAAGCTGTGGTGAATGTTGATTGCGCGCCCAGCCCAGTGATCGCACAGCGCCGCGGGAAGCACCTGCATGAATCGGGCCAGCACCACCGCGTCCGGGTCATGGACGTCGACGAGTTCGCGAACTTCTTCGAATGCGGGGCCACGCTCAGCGGGGTCTTTCGAAAATGGCACGTAGTGGAAATCGATGCCGTGCCGACGTGTCACGTCTTCCAGATCGCGGTGATTGCCCACGACAGCACAAATTTCTGCGGGCAGTTCTCCGCCAGCGGCACGGCCAAGCAGGTCGTGAAGGCAGTGCCCCTCTTTGCTGACGAGGAGGACGATGCGTTTGCGTTCACCCGAATCGTGCAGTCGCCACTCAGTTTCAGGCCCCAATTCGGCTGCTACCTTCGCGAAACGCTCACGCAGTTCGTCGATACCGACACTGATTGACGATGCCCGCACTGCCTGGCGGGTAAAGAACCAGCCGGTGTCTGAATCTGCGTGGTACGCGGCCTCGACGATCCACCCACCCATCTCAGCGAGGAACGCCGAAATCCGCGCGACAATGCCGGTGCGGTCGGGGCAGCCGAGGGTCAATACGTAGCGGCGGTCGTCGCTGACCGCGGCTGTGGTCGAAGTGGAGCTCATGGCTGTCAGTCTTTCATGACATGCTGTGCGGCATGTGCGCGCACGATCAGACGACAGCTCTTACTCGACGCGAGGTGGCGGCAATGATCGACCACACCCTCCTTGCTCCTGAAGCGACGCCCCACGACGTTGAGGCGTTGATCGCAGAGGCCAGCGAGCTGGGCGTGTATTCGGTGTGCGTCTCGCCGTCGATGCTGCCCGTGCGCGCGGACGGACTTGTCGTGGCGGCCGTGGCGGGCTTCCCGTCCGGCAAGCATCACCGCGACATCAAGGCGGCCGAAGCCAAGCTCGCGGTGTCGCAGGGTGCGGGCGAGATCGACATGGTCATTGATGTCGGCGCCGCTGTTGCTGGTGATTTCGACGCGGTCGCCCGTGAGATCGCGGCAGTGCGAGAAGCAATGGGCGTCGGCCCGGTGCTGAAGGTGATCCTAGAGACCGCGGCACTGACTGACGACGCGATCGTCGCGTGCTGTGTCGCTGCCGAAGGTGCGGGAGCCGACTTCGTGAAGACGTCGACCGGGTTTCACCCAGCGGGCGGCGCATCCACGCACGCGGTATCGCTCATGGCTGAGGCCGTCGGCGGACGGATCGGGGTCAAAGCAAGCGGCGGAATCCGCAGTGCACAGTCCGCGCTCGACATGATCGCTGCCGGTGCAACGCGGCTCGGTTTATCCCGCAGCCGCGCCATCCTTGACGACCTCAGCGACTGATAGGTGCGCTTGAGTTAGCTTGCAGCGGAGAGGAATCCGCAACCGCTGGGCTCTTCCTCAGTGGTGGCAGTCGGATCATCTGCGGGCAGCGTGTACTGACCGCCCGCGAGCGATACCTCAATACCGGCATCAGTGACCGCGATGTCCGTGGGCGTCATACCCAGCGGGTAGTCCTGCAACGCCTCGGTAATGATTTGCACGACCCCATCCACCAGGTCAGTCGGCAGACCGAAGCCCAGGATGCGGGCACTCTTCGTCTCGACCTGCACGGCCTTCTCCGCACCGTTGTCCGTGATGAACGGGCGAACCTCAAGATCCACGAGCCCGCCGGTGCCCACCGAGAAGGTGAGGGTGCCCGCCTCCGGGTTGGCGGTGACGTTGCCGATCAGCGAACCAAACGGCTGCTGCGCCATCGTGGCGAGGATGCCTTCAGTGGTCCACTGCACCTCGGCCGTCGACGATCCCACCGTGCCGTTGCTATCAGGCGTTTGCTCCAGACGCACATCGTTGATCCGCGCATCCACGTTCATACCGACCGCTGGCCCAAACGAAGTGTCATCGCTACGCAACGTCACATAAGGAACTTTCTTGTCGATCGACTGCCACAGCACCGGTTTCCAGCTGAGACCGACGTCGACCTTGGACCCGAGCTGGCTTTCAAACTGACTCGCCATGCAGTTCTCGACCTGTCTGCGCAGGTAAATTTCGCCTGCCGCGAGAGACGCGACAAGCACAGCCACAACGATGAGGCTGACGGCGAGGACACGGTGTGACGAGCCGGTGGCAGTCTTAGCGGACATGCCTCGGATTGTTCCTGACGAGTGTGAGGAAACCCTGTGAACGGCGCACCCGAATCGTGACCGAATCATCACCTTAATCTGTGACCTGTGACACATTCGAACGTAATCTGTGGATATGGACGAATGGGTGGCACCGGAGCGCCGAGACGAGGACCGGGAACGGCTTGAGGGCTCGCTCACGCAGCTCGCCGCTTCCCAGGCTGGCTACTTCACGACGGCGCAGGCGTTGCGCGTCGGATATCACGTGGGGGATGTCGGCGCCCATATCGTCGATGGCTCGTGGCAGCGCGTCGAACGCGACCTCTTCCGGCTCGCTGGCGCGCCAGTGACGGATCTGGAGGAGTTCGCAAAGTGGTGCACGTGGTTTGGCACCGCGGGCGCCGTCTCGCATCAGAGTGCGGCTGACCTCCACGGCTTAGGCAATCTCTACCCGCGCTTTATTCACATGTCGACGGTGCTGTCGCCACCCGCACCTACCAGGGCGTTGGCGCTGCATCGTCGGTCGATCGGTGCGCAGGATTGTGAACGGATCGGCGCATTGCGGATCACCACCCCAACGCGGACGGCATTGGATCTCGCCGCTGGCGGCATCGCTCAGGAACTCTTAGACGAAGTGGTTTCTGACGGCGTGGCAATCGGCCGCCTGGATCCGGAGCGGCTCTATGAGGAGTGCGCGAGCAAGCCGGCTCAGGTCGCCCAGCGTCTTGAGCATGCACTCATGTCGTGCCAGTAATTCTCGCCCACGGTTGCCGTGATCGCGTGTGTGCCGTGATTGTGTGTGCACTGATTGCGACGCGCTAGCTGGGGTTACAGCGGCGTCCAGTGTGTATTTCTCCTGCGTCCGCGTTTCGTGAGCTATCGGTAGCGTCCTTCTAGCTACTTGAAAAGTGTCACAAAATGCGGTGCTCCGATGGTGCTCAGGGCCGTATTCGGGTTCAGAATCTACCTGTAACACTGAGTGTGAATCCGACGATCTAGGGGATGCCGCCACTATGGCCAGGGAGAATTTGCCTCCCGGTGAGGTTGGCGCTCGGGAGTCGTTTTCATGCCAAATGAAATTCATGCCCGCTGCGTCTGCCTGGTGGCTACTAGTTGGCAAACAATGGCCTAGGTGGACACGCACCTGGCACCGAGGAGGATAGATGCAGGCGCGTTCAAAGGCGACCCGCCGGGCGATCACGGATGGGGCACTCGCGCTCATTGACGAACTCGGTTACCGACGCACCACGGTTGAAGCGGTGGCGGAGAAGGCTCGGGTGTCCAAAGGCGCTGTCTACTACCACTTTGCGTCGAAGGAACTTCTCCTTCAGGGCGTGGTGACTGCGAGCCGTGAAGAAGTGGTGACGCTTATTCGCCGCCGTGATGCGTGGCGTAGTTCGGCGTTGGAGGCTTTGGTGGATGTGTGGATCGCTGCTGCGTGTGGGCGCCGCAACGAACGTCCACTGCTGGTTCAGATTCCGCGGATCAGTGACCGCGATGCCGTGCCGGGTATCGGAAATGAGCTGCGTGGCTACGCTGTTCGTGTTTTGCGGACGAGTATCGCCGCGGGCGAGGTGCGCCAGTCAGCGGATGTTGAGTATCTCGCTGACCGTTTTGTGGGTGCCCTGTTGGATGCCCCGACGTCGGAGGAGCGTGGGAAGTCGCCGAGTGCGGTGATTGAGACGCGGCTTAACCGGTTGATTGGTGGCCTCGATTTGTCGTCGGATTCTGAGGAGTATTTGCGCCGCTATTTGGTGCGCCGCACCCGGGTTCGGATGCCTGATCAGCGCTGGCGCATCACCTTGGTGGAAGAACCCATCACCGTCGAGTGATCGCTCAACCCGCACGTCGCACCCTTTTTTGTGTCCTCCCACCCGTTAGAACAGGGGGGGACGGCGCCAAAAAGGGTGCGACGTAGCGGAAGTGCGGCTTGCCCTATACGCGCCGCATCGTTGCGAGAGGATCGGCAAAGAGTCGGCTCAGCGACACCACGGTGGACGCATACTCCTGCACTCGATTGCCGAACCCGGTTACGCGGATATCCTGGCGCCCAGCCGTCGAAGCGCGCGCAAATGCTGCTGCCACGTGCGGGATCCCGGCCTCATAGGCAGTAAACGCCTGGCCGCCGAGGATCACGCGATCCGGGTTGAACAGGTCACGCAGAATCGCGACGGTGCGGCCCAAAACTTCGGCGCGCTGCACCAACAGGTCACGTGCCACCACCGAACCGTCGGTCGCGGCCTTCACGACCGTTGCCATCGACAGTGCACCGGACGCATCCGTGCTGGCGATACCTGCCTTTGCGGCAGCAGTCAGGATCGCGCGATCGCTGACTGTGGCCTCCAAGCAGCCGACCGCTCCGCATGAGCAGCGCGCCGACGACCCGGTCGGTAAGTGCGCGATGGAACCGGGGCCGTTCGCAGGTGTGTGTACGCGACCGCCGATGCTGATGGCCACGCCCGCGGTTTCCCGTGCGTAGAAGTACAGACCGGTATCGGTGGGGGCCGCCCGATCAATCGTGTCCGGCGTAAGCAGCAGTTCAGAGGCAGCCATCGCCTCAACGTGCGGCGCCACCGACACCGGCAGCCCCAAACCGGCGGCAATGACCGACCCCACAGGCGCTGCGGACCAGCCCAAACGGGCATGGTCGACGGCGCCGGTTCGGGCATCAACACGTCCACCAACAGCAACGCCCGCCCACAGGGGGCGACGACGATGCCACCGGGACGCAAAGGCACGTGCGCTGCGAGCGATAGCAGCCAGGGCGTCCGGGGCTGGAGATTGTGGGGTGGGGATTTCGACGGCGCCGAGGACGCGTCCACGAATGTCGCTGGCGATGATGCTGGTGACCACGGCGCCGATATGAATGCCGACGGTCAGGTACGGATCGTGGTTGACCTCGAATGGCACTCGTGGACGACCCACCGCACCGGAAGGAGCGAGGTCAGCGCGTTCCCGCAGCACACCCAGATCCAGTAGCGCCGACACCTGCCGGTTGACGGTGGCGATACTCAGGCCGGTTGCCTTGGCCGCATCGTCGCGCGCCACTGGTCCGCGAGCACGGGCAACCCGGTACACCGCAGCCGCTGGGCTATCGCTGATACCCAGTTCAGGGGCAACGATGACCGAACGTGGACGGGAACCAGTGCTGCGCGTCGAGGTGCTGTGCACACGGGTGGACGGACGCGACGAGACGGGCAAAGACGCAGGTGAAAGAGTGGGTACAGACATGAGTGTCTTCCTTGATGATCGAGTGAAGCACCGACCGTCAAAGAAATTTCCGCGCATTGAATACCCGTCTACGACGGGGCGTTCTACACCCGTCTATTGCGGGGAATGCGACTCAGAAAGTGACGGCAGCGCAGGTCAGCTGCAAGCGCGACACGAACAACACAGTTCGCGCGCCAAGGGCAGCCGAGAACCCAACGCGGCAGTCACGTATGTGACGCGCAGGGTAGTCGGCTGGGAAGACATGGCGCTAAAAGTAGCAGCAATCGTCGGCTTCGCCAATTAAATGCCACCGCGTGCGTCGCCGCGCAAGGGCCACAATCGCGCTGAGCGCAAGCCTGCCCCGCGCATTGCGCGCCGTGATTTGGTACTGGCATTCACCTCAGCCCACCTCCTGAGAAAGGTCCAATCATGACCGCGACACTCGCTACTCCGATCACTGATTCTGTTGCAGCACAAGATGTTCCGACGGTTGTCAAACTTGGCGCCCATATTGGGGCACGCATCGATGGGGTGCAGCTTTCCGGCGCTCTGGATGCGCACACCGTCGAGACGATCCAGGAAGCGCTGCGCACCCACAAGGTGATCTTCTTTCGTGGCCAGGATCACCTGACCGACGACGAGCAGTACGCCTTTGCGCAGCTCCTTGGCAGCCCCACCACCGCCCACCCGACCGTGACCTCCCGCGGCACCCAAATTTTGCCGATCGACTCCGACTACGGCAAAGCCAACAGTTGGCACACCGACGTCACCTTCGTCGACCGCATCCCCAAGGCGTCGATCCTGCGTGCCATTGACCTGCCCGACTACGGCGGAACCACGACGTGGGCGTCAGGTGTCGCGGCCTACAACGCGCTCCCGGAACCGCTCAAGATCCTCGCCGACAACCTGTGGGCGACCCACACCAACGTCTACGACTACGCAGCAACCAGCGTCGAGCGGATCAGCAACGAAAAGACGGCAGAGTATCGGGCCGAATTCCAGTCGACCTACTTCGAGACGCAGCATCCGGTGGTTCGGGTGCACCCAGAGACCGGTGAGCGGACCCTGCTGCTGGGACATTTCGTGAAGAGCTTCGTGGGTCTGACCAGCGCGCAATCACAGGCACTGTTCCAGGTGCTCCAGCATCACGCGATTTCCCTGGAGTACACAACGCGCTGGAGCTGGCAGCCCGGTGACGTCGCAATCTGGGACAACCGCGCCACCCAGCATTACGCCGTCGCCGACTATGACGACCAGCATCGTCGCCTGCACCGCATCACCCTGGCCGGCGATATTCCGGTCAGTGTTCACGGCGAGAAGAGCCGATCTATCGCGGGCGATGCCAGTGACTACTCGGTGATCGATGAACCTGTCCGGGCGTCTGAGCGCTGAGCCTACGATCTCAGGCTATGAGCACCTCATCGCACACTGCATCTTCCCTGACCCCCGATACCCGTATCGCCGTCGTCACCGGAGCAAGTTCGGGGATCGGTGAGGCCACGGCCCGCACCCTCGCTGCGCAGGGGTACCACGTCATTGTGGGGGCCCGACGTATTGACCGGTTGGAGAAGTTGGCAGATGAGATCGGCGGCACCGCAGTCGAGTTGGACGTCACCGATGAAGATTCGGTGGCGGCCCTCGCTGCGGTGCTGCCGCGCGTCGACATCCTCGTCAACAATGCGGGCGGCGCGAAAGGTCTGGCCACTGTTCTCGACGCCGACCTTGACGATTGGCGGTGGATGTGGGAAACCAACGTCCTGGGCACCTTGCGGGTGACGAAGGGGCTGCTACCGAAACTGATCGAATCCGGTGACGGACTGATCGTGACGGTGACATCCATCGCGGCCCTCTACGCCTACGACAATGGTTCCGGCTACACCTCAGCCAAACACGCGCAGGCGGTGCTGCACCGCACCCTGCGCGGCGAACTGCTCGGTAAACCCGTACGGCTCACCGAGATTGCGCCGGGCGCCGTGGAGACCGAGTTCTCGCTGGTGCGTTTTGACGGCGATCAGGAACTCGCTGACAAGGTCTATGAAGGCATGGAACCGTTGATCGCCTCAGACATCGCGGAGATCATCGGCTTCGTCGCCTCCCGGCCCCCGCACGTCAACCTCGATCAGAT
>JAAYXN010000491.1 GCA_012515885.1 Rhodococcus sp. (in: high G+C Gram-positive bacteria) | reverse complement strand
GTTGACCTCGCCGCCCGGAATTAGCGGAACCTCGCGGCGTGCCTTGCGCACGAAACGAACGGTGCTCAACGTGCCCCGACCCCCCAATGTCTCTCGGTGATATCTGCGATATCTGGTGTGGAAGAAATCTGGCGTGGAAACAGCTACCGGGAACTTACGACCCCCGGTCCCGGCTGTCCCATGACGCCCCGGCTGTCCGATGCAGACTAGCCGATGCCGAAGAATACGGCATCGGGGCACTGTCGATCACAATCGGGGCACGCTCGATCGAATCCGCCGCTGGCTGCTGCGGCGGCCGCTGTTACCGCCTGGTCTCCTCCCATGTCGCTGCCCGTCTCAGGTTCACTTGGTAGCCGCGTCGCGCAGAGGCTATGTAGTGACGTAAGGTTCCCGTGATCACAGTGCACGTCCCCGCCCCGAAGGTGACCGTGCCTCGTCCACCCGACGCCGGTGGGGTTCTCGAGCGTCGCATGAGTTGGGGGAAGAACAAATTGACCATGACTGACGAGTCGCGTCGGAAGAATCCGTCCGTACGCGCGAGCGCGGCCGCTGAATTGTGCCGCCTGACCATCCTGGCTGAACACACCCAGGTCGATCTGGCAGTTCCCAATGGGGTGCCGCTGGCGATCTTGATTCCGGGAATCGTCGACACGATCCGCAGCCATCGCAGCGCCAACGATTTCGATGATGCTGTCGAGCAGTACGAACCCAGCGAATGGGTGCTGGCCAAGATCGGCCAATCACCACTGTCGTCGACACTGTCGCTGCATGAGCACGGCATCAGGGACGGCGATCTCCTTGTGCTGGAAAGCGTTGAGGAAACAGCACCTCCGCCACTGTTCGACGACATCATGTACACCGTCGCGGGCACGGGCGCTGAAGGCGATCGTGAGTGGTCTCCGGACTCTGCGCGGTTGGTCGGTTCGGTTGCTGCGCTTTCCCTCATCACCATCGGCTGCCTGACGCTGCTGTGGGCCGAAGCGGGCAGCGGCAATTACATTTCCTCCAGCCTGGCGCTTGTCCTGTCGATCCTCTTCCTGATCGGCGGCGCACTGACCAGCCGCATCTACCACGACACGGCGACCTCACTGGTTCTCAGTGGCGCGGCCATGCCCTTGGCGTTTACCGCTGGCGTGTTGCTTGTTCCCGGCGCCGTCGATGCACCGCACCTGCTGGTGGGCTCATCGCTGACTGCTGTTGCCGCGATCCTCGCGCTACGTGTCAGCGGAGTCGGGCTGGCAACGTTCACCGCGATCTCCACCACGGGGCTGTTCCTGATCGTCGGATCGCTCGTCGGCACGGTCACCGACATCGGCTACCACGCGATCGCCGCCGTCACCGTGGCAGCAGCACTGATCCTGCTTTCGCAGTCTGCGCGCATCTCCATCCTGCTCGGCAAGCTGCCGCTGCCGCCTGTACCCGCACCCGGAACCTCAGTCGATCCCGCTGAAGACGATCCGGACGATCGACGCACGATGCCGCCGTTCGAGGTTCTCGCTCGTCGCTCCACCCGGGCACGCAGCTACCTCACCGGCCTGATCGCAGCGTCGACAGTACTCACGGTCAGCAGCGCCATCGTCGCTGCACTTCCCAACGAAGACGGCGGTATTTACTGGCCGGGAACAGCACTCGCGCTGGTTGCTTCGGCACTGCTGATGTTCCGTGGACGCACTTACTCCAGCGTCTCGCAGGCCATTCCTCTCGTATCCGGCGGCATCTTGCTGCTGGTGCTGCTGTTGGCTACCGGTGCCGTAGCGGTCCCGGGTCTGGCGCTCGTGCTGTTCGTGGTCGCGATCGTGTTGGCTGTCGCTGCTCTCGTCTTCGGGATCATCTTCCCGCAGCAGGCGTTCTCCCCCGTCATGCGTCGTGCGGGAGAAATCCTGGAGCTCGCGATCATCGCGTCCGTCATTCCGCTTGTGTGCTGGGTAACGGACCTCTACTCGACCATGCGCGGGCTGTGAGGCGCGCGTCGGTCCGATTCGCCCTTGCCACCAGTGTCGTCGCTCTCACTGCGGCGCTGGGGCAGGGGCCGGTCGGCGCTCAACCCCGACTGATCCAGCCTGAGCCGGTTAATCCCGCACTCAGCAATCCCCCGCCGCCTGCCAACCCGGCAGAACACAGCAAGCCCTGTTCAGAGCCACCGGGACGCGGCGACGGAATGTTCAGCAACGCGGCACTTGAGACCATGAACTTCCCCTCGGTGTGGCACATCACCCGCGGGGCGGGGCAAAAGGTCGCCGTCATCGATACCGGGGTATCTCCGCATCCGCGGCTCCCTGGACTCAACATCGGCGACAGTTCCGATCTGGTGATGCCGGGCGATCGCGGAATTAGCGACTGCGACGGACACGGAACCCTTGTTGCCGGTCTCATCGCAGGCCAGCCCCGAGACGGCTCTGCCTTCCACGGCGGGGCGCCGGACGCCGAGATTTTCTCAATCCGGCAGACCACCTCACGGTTCCGGGAAAAGGGCCGCACCGACAACGTCGATCCGGTTACCGGTATCACCAAGGATGGCTACGGAAACCTCCACACCATCGCTACTGCTATCCGTCAGGCCGCCGATAAGGGCGCAACGGTCATCAACATTTCAATCGCCGCGTGCCTGGGCGCCAATGAGTCAATCAATGGTGACGCCTACATCGGTGCCGCACTTCAATACGCGGTCGATGTCCACGATGTCGTTGTCGTTGTGGCTGCAGGAAATAGCTCCGAGGGAAGCTGCAACACCAACCCGTATGTGAACCCGGTTAATCCATCGACCAGCCCGTGGAGCCCGGGCCAGGTGAGGACGATTGTGACCCCCGCCTGGTATGACGACTACGTGCTGACTGTGGGCGCCGTCAACGCCGATTCTGGTGCCGCCGCAGATTTCACGATCGCTGGACCGTGGGTGGACGTTGCGGCACCTGGCACCGACATCATCTCGCTCAGTCCTTCAGATGACGGGTTGACGAACCACACGTTGAACGCGGGCGCTAACGAGTATCAGCCCACGCAGGGCACCAGCTTCGCTGCGCCTTTGGTCGCGGCCACGGCCGCGCTAGTGCGGGCGTCTCACCCCGAGCTCAATGCTCGTCAGGTGATGGACCGGATCAAGGCAACAGCGCACGGTGCCGGTGAGGCTCGTAGCCCCGTATTGGGTTACGGGACAGTTGATCCGCTCGCAGCGGTGACGGCAGATATTTCGCCGAATGCGCTGAGCGTGACGCACTACAAGTCGGAACAGATCGATGCGCTGCCTCCGGAGCCAGAGCCTGATTTGCGGCCCCGCAATACGGCGCTGGCAGGTGTTGGCATCCTCGCTGCAGTGTTCACGCTTGGGGTGTTGGGGTCGTTCCCTCTGCGCCGCTGGCGGCAAAGCCGCACGTAAACTCGGTCGGCAAAGCCGCGCGTAGTTTCTGTAGGTATAGCCGCTCACAACTGTGTGGGCGGCTATACCTTTCGGCGTTATGGACAAACTGTCTGTACGGCCGGGCGAGGGTCGCGGACCCTGCCACCGCTGCTACCGCTACCGCCGTCGAGGCGTCCGCATGCCTTTCCACTCCCGCATGCATTCTTTACTCCCGCATGCGCAATTGCCGCTCCGGGAAGACAATCGGCATGCGGGAAGGGGTTTGACGAAGCAAAAAGGGGCTCTGCGTCAGGTACCTGACGCAGAGCCCCTTTCGTGTGCGGGCCGTTATACCGAGGTGAACCTCGGTAGGCCGTGCTAGTTCACCCCAGTGTCTCCACTGGGGTTGTCTGCGGGCACCACACCGTCGTGTGCGACGTTGGCGTGAGACCTATCGAGGATCGGGCCCGGTGCTAGGAGTCCCAGAATCTGCCAGGGAGCGAGCGGCGCTTCCCCCTTGAGCCCCAGAACCTGCGCTGTGGATCCGTCGGCACCGTCGACGTCAACCATGCCGAAGCGCACCCCCGTGTCGGCAACGTAGAAGCGTTGCTCGCGGCGGGCACTGTTGGGCTCGATACCCGTGGACTGGATGAAGCCGGAGCGTCCCGGCTGGAAGTACACGTTGTCGGCGTTATCCCCAGCGCCGTCTGCCTGCGCGAGCTTGACGGTTTTCGAGTC
The DNA here is from genome assembly GCA_012515885.1 of Rhodococcus sp. (in: high G+C Gram-positive bacteria). Classification (GTDB taxonomy): domain Bacteria; phylum Actinomycetota; class Actinomycetes; order Mycobacteriales; family Mycobacteriaceae; genus Rhodococcus_F. Next base: position 6,759 of record JAAYXN010000491.1, on the reverse strand, counting down.
CGCTGGAATCGGCAAGCTACGACCGGCGAACAGCGACAGTTCCGACTGAAGGTTGTCCGTCGTCGAACCTTCAAGCATCGACCACGTCAAACACGTCACCTGCTTATCGCTGGAGGTGATCAGCCGCGGCGAATCAGTCGGGAACGTATCGACAGGGATGGGATGGTTTGAGTCGTTGACGCCACCAATCAGTGACGGGTTGACGTCCGCGATCTCCGACTGCGAACCCGAGAACATAATCAGGTTAGCGACAGCGCTACTGATCAACTGACGACCGTCCTTCAGCAGGACGTAGAACCGCCAGCTGTCGTCCTCCTGGTTCCGCACGCGCACAACCGAACCCACCGGCATACCGATGTCGTAGCCGTCGGTAGCGGTACCTGCGTGCGGGATCTGCGGGGCGCGGATCTCAGCGACCTCAGGAAGCGCATTGAGGAAACCTCGGCTCACCGGGCGCGGCTTCGCACCATCAAGATCGAGGGCACTGCGAATACGCGGGTTTTCCATATTGATGCGCGCACGCTTGCCGTCATAGATGAGATACGTCTCGTCGCGTGAGCGGACGAGGAAAGCCTCGTTGTTGCTGAGCTTCGCTCCACCCTCACGCATAGTCAGGTCACCAACGACCACAGTGGTGGTGGCAGAACTGCTGCCCTCACCGGTGACGGTGTCGCACACCGACCACGCGGCCTGTTCGCCGTTAACAATGCTCTGCGGGGCACCGGGAATACCAACGAGAGACGCCCGCGGCTTACCCGCGATCTCTGATTCCTTGACGATGATCGGATCGTCCGGCTTACCCAGGATCAAGCGAGCCGACGCCAAGTTGAGCACCGGACGGTAGGTACCACTATGCGCGATGTACATCGCGCCGGAATCTTTGCCAATGACGATAGATGCGTCGCCGATTTTGTCCTGAGGACGGAAAATCGCCAACGCTCCGCACGCAGCCAAACCCAGTGACGCCACCACAATCCCCACGATGAGCGCACGTGACTGCGACTTCATCGGATCGTGCAGCATCCGTACGTCACGACGTACGAGGGCATGCTCCATGCGGCGGACAAGGAACCGGTAGCCGTTAACCTGCCAGCGAGTTGTGGGTGTGGATGCCATTTGTCTCCCCCTTAGTTACGCAAGTCTCGCGGGACACAGTACAGTTCCCCCAGAAGTCACCGCTGCGCGCGGGTATCCGTTGGCAGGGTTTAGACAGGTTTGGGGGAGGCGCTGTGAGCCGTTCACGAGTAGGAAGCCACATGTTCGGAGGTCCGGCGTTAACTCGCCGCATTCCGGTATCAAGGCTGGTTATCGCGCAGATTATCGGCGTCGTCGCTGGCATTGTTGCTGCATTTTTCGGGCTGCCCATTTGGGCTGCCGCACTGGTCTCAGTCGGAGTAGGTGCATTCACCCTCATTTGCATCGGGGGATGGCCGCTTCTCGATTGGGTTCGCACGTACTGGCGTTATCTGCGCAAGCGCAAGGTCTCGCCGCCGCGCATCGTCAACTACGAATCACCCACTGGCCAGTCTCTCGGACTGAGCTGGAGCGGCGGCGGTGTCGTCACGGTGGTTGAAGTGTTGCCGCCACCGGGCAGCCTGACGCAGATTCGAAAAGAAGGTTTCCGCTCGATCCACGAGCTGCCCACCGACGCGATCGCGGACTGCCTCACTCAGCACGATATTGGTCTCAGCGGAATCGACATCGTCAGCCACGGGTATCGGGCCGCGACCGGAAGCCCCGCAACCGATGTGTACGACCGCCTGATTGGCCCCCTCCCCGCGACAGCGACCCGGATGGTGTGGCTGGTCCTGCGGCTTGAGAACGACGCAAACCTCGACGCTATTGCCCGACGTGGCGGCGGCGAAGCAGGAGCATCACGTGCGGCAGCAATCGCCGCAGCCCGCGTTGTACGCGCACTGGCCGATAACGGTTGCCGTGCCCGTATCCTCACCGCACCCGAAATCCAGTCCGCCGCACTGCACATCAGCCGCGGTGTTGATCCCTTGACCGTCGGCGAGGCACTCAACCACGCACCGCTGCCAGGTGTCTGCAACACCGGCTACTCGATCGATCCACGTCGACTCAATAAGGAACTGCTGTCGAACCTGTGGGTGCCGTCCACCCTGGGCACCACCATCACGATTCGTCTGCGTCCCGGTACTCGTGACGGCTATGTCCGGGTCGGTGCCGCGTGCCGTATGACGACACGGACCATGCCGGCAGCACCGAAGATTGCCGGGTTGGTGTCCATGCGTGGTCGTCACCGCGACTCGCTGCTCGCCAACCTTCCCATCTCGGTTCCCGGTCTCGACGACGTCATGCCCACCGAAGACATCCCACTGACCAAACTTCGCGACCTTGGCCTTGTGCCTGCCGGATGTGGCCAGCTTATTGGTTCCGATGACCACGGCTACGGCATTGCGGCCCGCGTCGCAGGTCAGGGCGTCGGCATGGTGTACGTCGCTGGCGAGCTGTACCTCGCTCAGCAGTTGGTGTTCCGCGCGATCGCCACTGGTGCACGCGTCTTGATCCACACCGACCGTCCGGAAGCGTGGACGTCGCTGATCGATTCCATCGCCACCCCCGACCGTCTGCGTATTGCTGGCGAACAGCCGCAAACCGAAAACCGTTTCAACACGGTCGTTTTCGACGGCGTCAGTGCGCTACCGCCCCGCGCAGGTGTCACGGCGATCTACCTGTTCGGTGATCCCAGCCAGTGGCCTGAGACGGAACCGGACCTGTCGGTGGTGCAGCCGGACGCAATCGGTGACCGCATCACGTTGTCGACCGGCGGCACCAGTATTTCGCTAATGCTGGTGACCATCTCCTCCGAGACCGCGTTCATCGGGCACCCGCGTAGCGCTGAAGACGAGTACTACCCCGATTCGTACGAGGATGACTACACCGACTCCGGTGACCAGCAGTACGGCTATCAGGACGCGCAGTACACGGTCGGCGACGACCAGTCCGGATACGAAGCTTCCGCACAGCAGGACTCGGGCTACCAGGATGCCGGGTACCAGGCCAGCGGTTACCAAGAAGCTGCCGATCAGACGTCGGGTTATCAGACCGCGGGCTATCAGGACCAGTACGCACAGCAGGACCAGTACGGTCAGCAGTACGACGCCGCTCAGCAGTACCAGTCCGATGGCGGGTACCAGGCCGATGGCGGGTACCAGGGTGACGGGCAGTACGACGCTGGTCAGCAGTATCAGGGCTATCAGGACCAGACCCAGTACGCAGAGCACGCCCAGTACTCGGATCAAAGTCAGTACTCGGATCAGAGCCAGTACCCAGCTGGTGAATACCAGGAGCAGGGCCAGCACGCGGCAGGTGACGGCTACGGCGACTACCAGCCCCAGCATCAGGGCGACTACCAGCCGCAGTATGAAGGCGCGTATCAGCCGCAGGCCGGCTACCAGAGTGAGTACCCCGCAGGCCAGCCCGGATATGGCGAGCAACTGCCCGGCGGCTACCAGGGGAACCCTGCCTACGCGAGTGCTGGTTACGAGGGTGCTAGCTACGAGAACGGCGGCTACCCGGCGCCCGGCTACGAGGGCGATCCCAATCAGCAGTACCAGCAGGACGGTTACGCGGCGCAGCACGATCAGTACCAGCAGTACCCGCAAGAGCAGTACTCACAGGAGCAGGGCCAGCACGCGGCCCCGCAGGAGCAGTACCAGCCTGCGCAACCGTCGCGGCCGCGTCATCAAGGCTGATATCCGCCTTTTGCTACTCCGCTAGTTCCTGCGCCCCTATTCGTCAGCGAATAGGGGCGCAGTTGGCTATGTAGGGCGCATTGCGCCGCTGTCAGCCTGGGTAGGGCGCGACGCTCCCCCACTGCTTAGTGGCTGACGCCCACCATTGCAGCTGGCTGAGCATTCGGGGTGCGGCATCGAGTGCGATGGGATCAGCGATACGGTCTCGAAGCGTCCCGTTGTCAGCCAAGGCCTTGCGGATGCGCGGCAGATGCACTGCTTGCCGCACCGAGGTCATGTGTAGTTCGACGACGACCTGACGTAGTTGTTCGACGGCGCGGATGCCGCCGCCAGGCCCGCCGTACGAAACGAATCCGGTGGACTTTGTCCGCCACTCGGACTTGAGCGAATCCAGCGCAAGCTTCAACGCTGCCGGATACCCGTGGTTGTATTCGGGGGTGACGACGACGAAAGCGTCTGCGGCAGCGATGCGTTCGCGGAAGTCAACAGGGACTGCATCCTCGTCGAGGTCCACGGGCAGCGCATAGTCCGCGAGATCGAGGACACCGATGTCGAAGGCGCCGTGCTCTCTCGCCTGCTCAGCGAACCACTCGGCCACGTGCGGCGCTACCCGCCCTACCCGCGTTGAGCCAATGATGATTTCCAGCCGCAATGTGTCCACGCCTTCTGGTTGCATACCGCAATCCTAAGAGGACACCTGTCACCGCAGTTCTGGCTTAGCAGCAGCCTTCGCCGGGCAGGGTGCGGGTATCGCGGGTCAGTGCGTTGCGTGCCTGGTACTCCCCCGGCTCTGGATAGTCCACGCGCACAAGCGACAGGCCACAGGCCGGTGCCACAAGAATCGAACTGGAACGCTGCGTCTCCGTCAGAAGCTCATCGACCCAACTGACTGGGCGTCGACCCTCCCCGACCGCCAGGACGGCGCCGACAAGGCTGCGCACCATCGACCAGCAGAACGCGTCAGCGTTGACGTAGGCGGTGAAAATGTCGCCGGACTGTTCCCAGTCGTAGCGCTGCAATTCACGCACCGTCGTCGCGCCCTCTCGGCGCTTACAGAAGGCCGCGAAATCATGCAGACCGAGCAGCCGCGTCGACGCGGCACGCATCAGGTCAAGATCGAGTTGTTTAGGCACCCAGGCGGTATCGCGGGCACGCAGCGGTTCCGGACCGTAGGGCGCGGTGGTGAGCCGGTACTCGTAGTGGCGACGCAGAGCCGAAAAACGCGCGTCGAAATGTTCCGGGGCACGCGTCACCGCTTTCACCCGAACATCCTTAGGCAGAAAGCGCGCCAGACGGCGCACCAGCCGCTCCGGCTCGTCCGGTACGACATCAGCGGGCACATCCACATGCGCCACCTGGGCGCGTGCATGAACACCCGCATCGGTGCGGCCCGCCACCGTCAACTGGACAGGAGTGCGGAAAATGGCACCGAGCTTTTCCTCAATTTCCCCGCACACCGTGCGCTGGCCGTTCTGCCGGGCCCACCCTGAAAAATCGGTGCCGTCATAGGCAATGGCCAGACGCAAGCGAACGAGCCCGCCACCCTGCAGGGTGGCGGGCTCGTTCATGTCAGCGTGAGCCAAAGGCTGCTGCGAAGACAAGAGGGAACTAGTCCTTCTTGGCCTCTTCAGCATCGACAGCGTCGGCCGCGTCAGCGGTCTCGTCCTCGATGCCTTCCACGACAGCCTCAGCGTTTTCAGCCTCAGCCTCAGTGGCGTCAGCCTCAACTGCCTCGACGACGTTCTCGTCAGCAGCAGGCGCATCCTGCGAAGCCTTCACGCGGCGAGCGCGATCAGCCTCAGAGGTGACCGTCTTCTCCTTGACGAGCTCAATGATCGCCATCGGAGCGTTGTCACCCTTACGGGGGACGGTCTTGATGATGCGGGTGTAGCCGCCGTTGCGGTCAGCGTAGAACGGACCGATCTCCGCGAACAGGGTGTGCACGACATCCTTGTTGCGGATGACCTTCAGAACCTCGCGACGGTTAGCCAGGGTTCCACCCTTAGCGTGCGTCACAAGCTTCTCGGCGTACGGACGCAGGGCCTTAGCCTTTGCCTCCGTGGTGGTGATGCGGCCGTGCTCGAAGAGCGCGGTCGCCAGATTGGCGAAGATCGCCTTCTGGTGGGAAGCCGACCCGCCGAAGCGGGCACCCTTCTTGGGCTTGGGCATGATCAGTATCTCCTAGTAAAGGACCGTGAACTGCTTAGAGCTGCTCGGTCTCGGCGTAGTCCTCGTTCCCGTCGGCATCGCCGAAGGAACTGGCATCCGTGTCGCTCCAGGTTCCGGTGGCGGCGTCGTAGCCGGCAACGGTGGACGGATCGAATGTCGCGGGGCTGTCCTTGAGCGAGAGGCCGAGCGAATGCAGCTTGACCTTGACCTCGTCGATGGACTTCTGTCCGAAGTTGCGGATGTCGAGCAGATCGGACTCGGTGCGGCCCACGAGCTCACCAACGGTGTGCACGCCCTCACGCTTGAGGCAGTTGTAGGAACGGACCGTCAGGTCCAGATCCTCGATGGGCAGACCGAAGGCAGCGATGTGGTCGGCCTCGGCAGGCGAGGGTCCGATTTCGATGCCTTCTGCTTCGACGTTCAGCTCACGGGCGAGGCCGAAGAGCTCCACCAGGGTCTTGCCCGCAGAAGCGAGCGCGTCCCGAGGCGAGATCGAGTTCTTCGTCTCAACATCGAGAACCAGCCGGTCGAAGTCGGTGCGCTGTTCGACACGGGTGGCTTCCACCTTGTAGGTGACCTTGAGCACTGGTGAGTAGATCGAGTCGACCGGGATGCGGCCGATCTCCGCGTCGAACTGCTTGTTCTGCGCGGCGGACACGTACCCACGACCCCGCTCGACGGTCATCTCCATCTCGATCTTGCCGGTCTCGTTGAGCGTGGCGATGTGCAGGTCGGGGTTGTGCACCTCGACCCCCGCCGGCGGCACGATGTCCGCAGCGGTCACCACGCCGGCGCCCTGCTTGCGCAGGTACATCACGACGGGCTCGTCGTTCTCCGAGGAGACGACGAGGTTCTTGATGTTGAGGATGAT
>JAAYXN010000490.1 GCA_012515885.1 Rhodococcus sp. (in: high G+C Gram-positive bacteria) | reverse complement strand
GGCATGCGCGTCGGCCTGTTCCGCCCGATCACGCTCTGGCCCTTCCCGGAGGACCGCCTCTCCGCGCTGACCGATCAGGTGGACGCGTTCCTTGTGACCGAGATGAACGCGGGCCAGATGTGGGAAGACGTCAAGCTGGCGTCGGGCGGGCAGGTGCCCGTCAAGTTCGTGGGACGCATGGGCGGCGTGGTGCCCATGCCCGAAGAGATTTATGACGCAATAGTGGCCTTATACGAGAAGATCACGACGTTTTCGAGATAGGGAGTCCTGGTATGTGTGCGGTAGCATTGGCTGATGAACGGGTCGTCTACAAGCGCCCAGAGGCACTCTGCGACGTCCCCACCCACTACTGCCCCGGCTGCACGCACGGCATCGCGCACCGGCTGGTGGCGGAGGTCCTGGACGAGTTGGGCGTGCGTGGCCGCACCATCGGCATCTCGCCGGTTGGCTGTGCGGTCTTCGCGTATAAGTACTTCAACACCGACGGGGCCGAGGCCGCGCACGGACGTGCCCCCGCCATGGCGACGGGCATGAAGCGCGCCATGCCGGACTGTGTCGTGTTCACCTACCAGGGTGACGGTGACCTGGCCGCGATCGGGCTGGCGGAGATCGTGCACGCGGCCACGCGCGGCGAGCAGTTCACCACCATCTTCGTCAATAACGCCATCTACGGCATGACCGGGGGCCAGATGGCGCCCACCACCCTGCCCGGCCAGCGCACGACGTCGTCCCCCTACGGGCGCGACGTGGAGCTGACCGGCTTCCCGATCCGCATGGCCGAGCTGATCGGCGGCATGAGCGGCGCCGCCTACGTCGTGCGCCGTTCGCTGCACAGCGTCAAGGAGATCAACCGCGCGAAGAAGGCGATCCGCACGGCGTTCGAGGTGCAGCTTGCCGGTCTGGGCTTCTCGATGGTCGAGTTGCTTTCCACCTGCCCCACCAACTGGGGCATGTCCCCGCCCGACGCCCTGAAGTGGGTCGAGGAGCATATGGTCCCGTACTATCCGCTCGGTGACTTCAAGGTGATCGACGCTGTGCGGTCCCTGGCGAAACGGTAGGCGCTGTTATGTATGAGGAGATCATTTCGGCGGGGTTTGGCGGCCAGGGGGTGCTGTTCGTCGGCCAACTGCTCGCCTACACCGCGCTGGCGGAGGGCAAGCACGTGACGTGGATCCCGTCCTACGGGCCGGAGATGCGCGGCGGCACGGCCAACTGCACGGTCGTCATCGCAGACGAGCCGATCGGCTCGCCCGTCAGCCAGTTCCCCAACATCGCGCTCGTCTTTAACAATCCGTCCTTCGAGCGATATGAGCCGGTGGTCCGGCCGGGCGGCCTGCTGGTGGTCAACCAGTCGCTCGTGATGCATGACTCGACGCGCACCGACATCGACGTGGCGCTCGTCCCGGCGACGGAACTGGCAACCGAGTTGGGCGAGACGCGCGTCGCCAACCTGATCCTGCTCGGCGCGCTGCTCGCCCGCCGCCCCATCGTCGCGCCTGCGACGGTCGAGCAGGTCCTGATCGACAAGCTTGGCGACCAAAAGGCCCACCTGCGCGAGATCAACCTGCGCGCCTTCGCGCGTGGCCTGGCCCTGGGCCAGGTTGAACAGGCATAGGAAGTCCGCGTTT
>JAAYXN010000489.1 GCA_012515885.1 Rhodococcus sp. (in: high G+C Gram-positive bacteria) | reverse complement strand
CACTGCTGATCCTGACCCTGGGTCTGTTTACGCTGGTCATCAATGCGCTGATGCTGATGCTCACCGCGTGGATCAGCTCGCACACCGACTACGTGATTACAGTCGACGGGTTCTGGGCGGCGTTCTGGGGAGCCCTGATCATTTCGATCGTCAACTTTGTGCTCAGCGCACTGGTGCCCGACCGCAAGTAAAGATCAGCCAGCTCGATCACACGAAAATCAGGGCCGCGGCGGTCGCCGCACTCCACACCAGCATCGCCAGACCAGAGTCACGCAGTGCCGGAATGAGTTCGAGACCGCCGCGGCCAGCGCGTACCGGGGCGTTAGCGCGCACGGCGAGAGGTAGCGCCGCAAGGCCGACGAGCACCCACGCCGTCTCGATGGTCAACGCGAACGTCGCGATAAACGGCACCGTCAGCAATGCGAGATGCAGAACGCGGGTACGCGCATCTCCAAGGCGCACAGCGAGGGTGAGCTTCCCCGACTCGGTGTCGGTGGGGATGTCACGCAGATTGTTGGCGACGAGGACAGCGCTGGAAAACGAACCCACCGCGATCGCGCACACGATCCCGACCCAGTCGATGCGTCCGGCCTGAACGAACTGGGTGCCCAGCACGGCCACAAGGCCGAAGAAAATGAAGACGGCAACCTCACCGAACCCGCTGTATCCGTAGGGCTTCGATCCGCCCGTGTAATACCAGGCGCCCAGGATGCAGACGGCGCCCACCGCGATCAACCACCACGCGGAAGTGATGGCGAGGGCAAGCCCGGAAATGGCGGCGACAGCGAAGCAGATCAGCGCCGCCGTCTTTACTGCCGTTGGTGACGCAAGTTTCGATCCGACGAGCCGCAGGGGGCCGACGCGGTCGTCGTCGGTGCCGCGGATGCCGTCGGAGTAGTCGTTGGCATAGTTCACGCCAACGATCAGTGCGAGGGAGACGAGCAGCGCTAGGAGCGCCTTCCACCACACCGCGTCATCGAGTGCGGCGGCGGCGCCGGTACCGGCGAGGACCGGCGCGATCGCGTTGGGGAGGGTGCGGGGGCGTGCCCCTTCAATCCATTGCGCTGCAGTTGCCATACGTCGATCTTCGCACTGTTCCCATGCGCCTCAGTAAACCTGTCTCGTCACGGGGTGTGGATGTGCGGTGACGGTCGGGTTGAGACGAGGTCACGATCGGCCCGATATGCCAGGAGGGGCCTGTAGCGGCGCTAACGACCTCGATAGGCTTTCGATAAACCAAATGTCGGGTTTTTACAGTCAGTTCCGCAGTTGGGGCCTGAATCGGACGGGACCTGAGTCGGGGTTTGCGGTACGAGGATTGCACGCTGACGTCGGAAGGAAGCAGACATGAAGAACCGAAAAGTAGCACGGGGCGTTGCCGCCATCGCTGCGTCAGCGGGTCTCGCTGCCGCGGGAATCATGGCCGCTGCGCCAGCAAATGCACAGGCCATTCCGTTCAATCTGTACGTCAATGGTGGGGTTGAATGTAAGTTCGCGCAGCCAGGTCAGCCGTGGGGTGATATCTGGACGATGACGCGGTGGATGACGGTGACGAATAGTGGCCCGCAGGCTGCTCCGGACGTTGTCCTACAGGAATTTGCCGGTCAGACCAGGTATGCCAAGAGTCTGGGGCCTGGTGAGCAGCTACGTATCGAAACGACCTGGGCTGGTTGCTGGCCAGCATCGATCTCCGGCTACACGCATTCAAGCCTGATTGATCCGCTGCATGACAATGTCGGCTACTGGGCCAATGTTGAGATCCGCGATGTAGTCCCGTGATGGTGAATAGGTAGTTCATTCACGCGATTCGCGACAACTTCTCCCCGGTGAGCATTCCGCTCACCGGGGAGAGCTGCGTGTGTGGGCCGATCTCTCAGGTCGATGCTTCTTCCGGCAGCTGCTGCCTCTGTGGCTCTTCAGTTCGGCGATAGAATCGCGCACACACGTGGCGGACTGGAGGGCGACATGACCGAGACGACGGTGCTCGACCTTGCCGGGGTTATTTATTCGTCGGGCAAGGTTTTCGATGGGCTCAGGACGGGGCGTCTCGATACCGAGAATTTCTTGGACTCGGGCAGTTTGGAAGGTGTTACGTCGCGCGCGGACCTTGCGCTCCTTGAGGATTTGCGGGATGTAGCGCAGCACGTCATCGACCATTCGGGAGAAAAGATCGATGCGGCGTATGTGCGGTCGATCAATGCGAAGATCACCCGCAGCGGGCCACTGCATCCTGGACAGTTACGGACTGCTGCCCAGCAGATTGGTGTTGAGACGCGTTACGGGCGGCATAAGCCCGAGGCACTCACCGACAGTGCCTTACAGCGAATTATCGACGGCGCGATCGCGACAGGCGACGACATTGATAGTGCGTTGAGTCTGTTTGTTGACTTGGCTCGGGCGCAGCCCTTTGAAGACGGCAACAAGCGCACGGCCCTGTTTGTAGCGAACGGGTTCCTGCTTGGTGTGGGCTCCGACCTGCTGTTGCAGGTTCCCTATAGCGACGACGACCCTTCCATCGCAGACCAGCTCAATGACCGTCTTGCCTGGGCGTATGTGCATCATGATGATGACGATGTGAAACAGCTACTGCGCCAGCAAGGAATCCGTCGCAGGTGAGCTGCAAGTGGCATGGTCTGCCAGCCTCGTAAAGCCTGATCCCTCAGCTGAACTGGGTGCGCAAGGCGGTGCGATCAATCTT
>JAAYXN010000488.1 GCA_012515885.1 Rhodococcus sp. (in: high G+C Gram-positive bacteria) | reverse complement strand
GACTGTTTGCGCCGCGCGAATGATGATCCTCCTGACGCTGATCCTGTCGCTGGCCCTTGGGACCGCGGCAGCGGAAAGCTACGACGCCAGCACCATACGGCTGCTTCGCTACGAGGGGACCGTAGAGATCCTCGACGCGGAAGGCGAGTCGCGCTTCGTGCTGGAAAACGTGCGCTTCCAGAGCGGCGAGACCATGCGCACCGGGGAGGACGGCACGGCTTCCGTGGGACTGGACGATACCAAGATCGTCACGCTGGACACCATGAGCCAGGTGGCGTTCACCCAGGAAGGCTCCCACATGCAGCTGACACTCTCCGAGGGAACGCTTTTCCTGGACGTTCAGCAGAAGCTGGACGCCAACGAGACGCTGGACATCCAGACCTCCACGATGATCGTGGGCATCCGCGGCACCGTCGTGGCCATATCCGATTTCCCCCTGGAACAGGACGCGCTGATCAGCGTCACGCCGGCAGATGCCGCGCAGGCGGACGGCAACGGGGCTTCGAACTCCGTGTCCGTCCCGGGCAGCAGCTCCGCAAACCAGGCGCCCGCCCCGGCCGGCAAGCCTGCCGCACCGGAAGCCGAAAAGACCCAGAGCGAAGAGTCCGAGCAGTTCTCGGCGGGCCCGGACGGGCTGAGCGAGATCCTGAACACCGACGTCATCGGCTCGGTCCACGGCCGCCTCAGCGTGATCAGCGTGCTGGAAGGCGTGGCCACGGTCACATACCGCGATACGGACGGCGTGCTGCACACGATCCAGGTCCGGGCCGGTGAAAAGGCCGTGCTCACCGACAGGCTCGGGGACGGCCAGCCCGATGAAACGCCGAATCCGGAAACGCTCTACCGGGAGGACATCGAGGGCTTCGCCACAAACCAGGTGGAGGGCGACCCCGTGCTGAAGCAGCGCGTGGAAAACGCCTCGGACGTGCTGACGAAGAGCAACCCCGTCTACGACAACCCGGTGGTGTTCACCGCCGCGTCCGCGGAAAAATCCTTTGACGGCAACAGTTTCGACGAGAAAGACCTGAAGGTCAGCGCCCAGGGCCTGCCCGGCGACTACACCTTCTCGGCCGTCTCCACGGGCACGCAGGTAGAGGCGGGCAGCAGCGAAAACGTGGTGGAGAGCTACGCGATCTACGACAACCACGGCCTGGACGTGACCGCGCGCTTCCGGAAAGTAAGCACCGAGAACGGCATCCTGGCCGTCACATGGGACGAGCCCGTGACGCTGATCGCGCAGAGCGCAAGCAAGATGTACGACGGCACGCCGCTGACCCGCACCTCCGACGTGCTGGTGTTCGGCCTGCCGCCCGAGTTCCGCATCAGCGTGTTCGCCGAAGGCAGCCAGACCGACGCGGGCGAAAGCCCAAACCCGGTGGGCGCCTACACCATCTACAACAGCGAGGACGAGGACGTCACCGAATTCTTCACCAATGTCATCAAGGTGCCCGGCAAGCTGGTGGTCGACCCGGCGCCGCTGACCATCTGGACCGCCAGCGACGAGAAGCCCTATGACGGCACGCCGCTCACCAACGGCAACGCCAGGGTCACCAGTGCCCCCGGCTACGAATACGGCATGCCCCGCTGGCGCAATCTTTCCTACGTGTTCACAGAAATGTCTTCGGAGATCGGCGAGGGGCTGGACTGCCAGACGCTGTACGGCATCTGCGGCATGGTGTGGGTGCACGGTACGAACCCCCTCACCGGCGAGTCCCGCGATATCGAGCTGCACGCGGGGCAGAAGCTGCTGGTCTATCTGCACGATGAAGAAAACGTGCAGTCCATCGAGTTCAAGCTCGAGAGTGTTTTCGAAACGGATCTTCCCGAAGAAATACTGCGCCTGTTTAGCGAAAACCCGGACCTCATGAAGCAGGCCTGCGCCGACGCCGCCTGGAATCCCGAAGTCATCGAGGAGCTGATCGCGGCACTTCCGGAGCAGACTGACGACGAACCGATGGTCGAGCAGGACGGCCTCATGGTAAGGGAGAGCGAAGCCGAGCGCCTGATGACCGACTTCACCAACGTGACCATCACTATCGACACGCAGATCACGGATTACAGCGACCGCGCGCTGGGCCACGAGGAGGCGCACTACACCCCCGTTTACATCGACGAGACGATCAGGGTGTGGGCCACCGGCACCCAGACCGAGGTCGGCCAGAGCAAAAACACCTACGGCATCAACTGGGGCAACGCCAAGCCCAAGAACTATGCCCTGAACCCGGACCTGGGCACGCTG
>JAAYXN010000487.1 GCA_012515885.1 Rhodococcus sp. (in: high G+C Gram-positive bacteria) | reverse complement strand
CACCGCACTCATGGTGCTTGCACCCTCACGACTGCTTGATCCCTCCCCGCTGCGTGTCGTTAGACGAGCCACTTCGAATGATACGCCCAACCTGCACATGCCGCATAACCGGCGAATGATAGAGTACAGAAGCAAGATTTGGGCCTGACGGTACCGATCTGCTGCCGGTCGGACCCAGATAAGAGGAGGAGCGTGGGATGCCGCAAGAGCTCACCAAGGAACTCCTGGAACGGGTGGACGCCGAATTCGACGCGGCTCAGAACGCCGAGGAGGTGCGGGCCGTGTTCAAACGCTACTACTCCGACCTCGGGTGGAAACGCCTCTGTCGCCTCTTTGTCCTCCAGTGGGGCGTCGACGAGCTCTGGCACGCTGAGTCCCAACGAGCGGCCAAGGCCAGCCAGCGCGATGATTCTTAGGATTCGGCACCGGTAATCCGAACTACGAGAGATGGACAGTTGCGGACAACTGGTTCGCCGGGTAGCATGGGGGTGTACGAACTAAATGGGGGTGCTCGTCGTTCACGACCAGCACAGTTCGGCAACGACAGGAGGAGGACGGGATGAGCTGGGCGTCTGAGTTCCGTGCGTTTGTGCTCCGCGGAAACGTGATCGATCTCGCTGTCGCAGTCGTCATCGGTGCCGCATTTGGGGCGGTGGTCACGTCCCTGGTCGAGAACATCATCACGCCGCTCATCGCCGCAATCGGCGGCCAACCCGATTTCTCCGGGCTGTCGTTCACCATCAACAACAGCGTATTTCAATACGGATTGTTCCTGAACGCGCTGATCTCGTTCCTGATCATCGCGGCTGTGATTTTCTTCTTCATCGTCAAGCCCGTGAACGCACTGATGGCCCGGTTCAAGCCGTCTGAGACGGAACCGACCCCGACAAAGCAATGCCCATACTGCATGAGCGATGTCGCGGAAGCGGCGACCCGCTGCCCATTCTGCACGTCTGACCTCACGACATAGGACAGATACCGGCACTGGCCCATCGTATCCAATCGGGCGACCGGATACCGGTCGCCCGATGGCATGTTCGGGACCCGGGGCCGGGCCGATACCGGGTTTGCCAGTAGAATCAGTGCGTCAGTTTCGACGCCGGATGCTCGGTATGGACTTACGCCTGCATGCGACGCGGTCAATCCAATCAGTGGCCCCGGCTGCCCGCACTCGCGGGCGGGTTCCACCTGCCCGGCGAATTCCAACGTCGCGTGGGGCTGGGCCTCGTCGTTGTCTACCTGCTGCTGGTCCTGACGGCGTGTGGCGGCGGATCGGCGCAGGGCGAGGCAACCGTCCCCCCTTGCGCAGATAGCCAGTGTCTGACCCCTACTCCAGAACCCGGTGTCGAAGGCGGAGCGGCCCCCACACCGTCCGCCACACCTGCCATCTCGTCACCGGTTGCCGCCACGCCCGGCACCACAGAATCCGCCCTTGCTGAAGCAACGGCTCCGGCCGACCAACCGGTGTTCCAATCAGACCTGGCCGTGCTCGGCCCGGTGCAGTGGGCAACTGAGATTGATCCGACTACGCACGCGCCCCGGCAGCAGGTCGATTCGTTCCCGACCGACGCGCCGGTGATCTACGCGGTGCTGGCAGTCGATCACCTCGCGGCTGGTACAACAATCCAGGCCCAGTGGACCTACAACCGTACCCGGCTCGAATCCTTTGACCAATCGATGGTCGTGGAATCGGAAGTCCGCAACACGTGGCTCGAATTTCATCTGGCGCTAACCCAACCCGGTGCCTGGCCGCGCGGCCAGTATGACCTGGCGGTTCTCGTCAACGGTGATCCAGCGGTGACCGGGAGCGTTAACGTTATTGCCAGTCCATAGCCCTGACATGCGTCACCTGGGCCAATGACGCAAACCCGAACAATTTCTCCTTACAGCGCCAATTCTTTGACCAATCAAACCATTTTCACCTTGCACAGGGCTGATCGCGAGTGCTACGCTCATAGTTCAGCAGAGGAACACGCGGGGGCCGGCTACACGTTGAACCTGAGGTCCGGACCCGTCGAAACTTTGCGAACAAAACCGATGCGCATCCAACGGCGCGACAGAGCGACGCGCCAGGAACGGCGCAATTCGCCCGCGAGGCCGCGATCCATGACGCACAACCCGCCGCCCGCCAATGAATCTGGACACGGCTGCGCTGACGACGCGAAGCACCGCCGGGCCGACATGGTGCCTGCCAGCCCCCAACCCGTGAGCCTGCCAGCCTCGACTCCGCCCCTTGATGCGCTGCCGCTGCCTCTCCGGTTCTCCTCGTCGCCGTTCGCCTGGCAGCACGGTGCGAACCTCTACTTGCTCGTTAGCGAGTGGAACGGCTGGGTTCTGGCGGAGTTGGAGTTTGTGCCGAGCCTGTGCCATTACGTGGAGCGCCGGCGCACCAGCTACCGTTGGCCACGTGAGGCTGTCTGTGTTTTGCTCACCCGATCGCTAGTCGCGGACGACGAGACGGTCTGGCGCCTGGCCGACGACGTCACTGCCTGGATGAAGACCGCCAGTCACCCGCTGT
>JAAYXN010000486.1 GCA_012515885.1 Rhodococcus sp. (in: high G+C Gram-positive bacteria) | reverse complement strand
TGACGCACCCGAGGGGCGCAAACTGCTGCGACTGGAAGTTCGTAACGCGCAGACGCCTATTGAGCGGAAGCCGAAGTGGATCAAGACACGCGCAACGATGGGCCCGGAGTACACCGAACTCAAGGGCCTGGTGCGCAGCGAAGGTCTGCACACGGTATGCGAAGAAGCAGGCTGCCCCAATATCTACGAATGCTGGGAAGACCGCGAAGCCACCTTCCTCATCGGCGGCGAACAATGCACCCGCCGCTGCGACTTCTGCCAGATCGACACCGGCAAACCCACCGCACTCGACCGCGACGAACCCCGCCGCGTCGCCGAATCCGTCCAGTCGATGGGCCTGCGCTACTCCACCATCACCGGCGTCGCCCGCGACGACCTCCCCGACGGCGGCGCCTGGCTCTACGCCGAAACCGTCCGCAAAATCCACGAACTCAACCCCGGCACCGGCGTCGAAAACCTCATCCCCGACTTCAACGGCAAACCCGAACTCCTCGAAGAAGTCTTCGAATCCCGCCCCGAAGTCCTCGCCCACAACGTCGAAACCGTCCCCCGGATCTTCAAACGCATCCGCCCCGCCTTCCGCTACCAACGCTCCCTCGACGTCCTCACCGCCGCCCGCAACTTCGGCCTGGTCACCAAATCCAACCTGATCCTCGGCATGGGCGAAACCCCCGACGAGGTCACCCAGGCCCTGCACGACCTGCACAACGCCGGCTGCGACATCGTCACCATCACCCAATACCTGCGCCCCTCCCCCCGCCACCACCCCGTCGAACGCTGGGTCAAACCCGAAGAATTCGTCGCCCACTCGGCAGCCGCCGAACAGATCGGCTTCGCCGGCGTCATGGCCGGACCACTCGTACGCTCCTCCTACCGCGCCGGACGCCTGTACGCACAGGCCATGGCTCACCACGGACGCGAGTTGCCCGCCGGGCAGGCGCATCTGGCGCAGGAGGGCACCGCGTCGCAGGAAGCGAGTTCGGTACTCGCCCGATTCGCCCACTGACATCGGTCACCGGACCCGCGGTGGCGAAGGCGTCACCGCGGGGTAAGTATCCTGAGAATCATGGCGAACGGCAGCAAACCCACCAAGGAAGCGAAAGCCGCGGCGAAGGCCGCGCGCAGACAGGCATCGAAGGAGCGGCGCACCCAGCTCTGGAAGGCTTTCCAGATCCAGCGCAAGGAAGACAAGCTTCTGCTGCCGTGGATGATCGGTGTGCTCGTCGCGTCGATCGTCGTGTTCTTCCTGATCGGGTTGATCTTCGACCTGCAGTGGTTCTTCCTGCCGGTCGGCATCATCATCGGCGCGCTGCTGGCCTTCATCGTCTTCGGCAGGCGTGTCCAGAAGACCGTCTATGCGCGGGCCGACGGCCAGGCCGGTGCCGCGGCATGGGCCCTGGACAACCTGCAGGGCTCGTGGCGTGTGACGCAGGCCGTCGCCGGAACCACCCAGCTCGACGCCGTGCACCGCGTCATCGGACGTCCCGGTGTCATCCTCGTCGGTGAGGGCTCACCGGGCCGGGTGAAGGGCCTGATCGCGCAGGAGAAGAAGCGTGTGTCGCGCCTTGTCGGCGACACCCCGATCTACGAGATCGTGGTCGGCAACGACGAGGGTCAGGTTCCGCTGGCCCAGTTGCAGAAGAACCTGTCGAAACTGCCCCGCAACATCGACGCCAAGCGCATGGACGCCATCGAGAATCGTCTGTCGGCACTGAACACGAAGAAGGCCGGTGCCGCGATGCCGAAGGGGCCGCTGCCGCAGGGCGCGAAGATGCGCAGTGTGCAGCGCACGATCCGTCGCCGCTGATCGAAGACGAACCTGCCCGCGAACATGATGTTCGCGGGCAGGTTTCGTTTCGGCAGGTCGTCGATTCGCCAGGTCGTCGATTCGGCGGGGGTAGCGATCCGGTGCCGCTACCGGCTGCGGACCACCGCGGTCTGCGTGGCGCGGTCCTGCAGGCCCCGATTGTCGACGTCGGTGACCAGGCCGGGTGCGATGAACACGAGAAGCAACTGGCGTGAGAGCGCGCGGATGATCCCGACACGCACCGGCGCGTCTACCCGTGCGACGTGGACACCGGCGATGTACTGACCCGGTGTGAACGAGAACAACGTCACGCACACGACGCCGACGACGAACCAGGTGATCAGGGTGTAGGCGGACATGCTCGAGTTCTCGAGCGGATTGTCGCCGACGATCAGCGCCGCCACACCCATCGCGGTGAACCAGTCGATGAGGAGGGCGAGCACGCGTTTCCCGGTGGTGGCCAGGGAGCCGGGGCCGTCCTGTGGCAGGCCGAGTGCCTGCCCCGGGTAGTCCTGCTCGTGCTGTTGATCCTTCGGC
>JAAYXN010000485.1 GCA_012515885.1 Rhodococcus sp. (in: high G+C Gram-positive bacteria) | reverse complement strand
GGTGTGGCATCGAACGCGGATAAGAGTCAACGAACCAGCCGTGACATTGCTTTGAGCATCGCGACCGATCTCAGTGCACAGGTGGGACTCAAACTCGACGGGCAGCGCGCGGGAAACAGATTCGAGCAGGCTGTTCAGGGATTCTTGAGTGCGTCTTTCCCGCTTCTTCACTCGATCCGTCCTGGACGGTGGGTTATCGAGAATGTTGGTAGTTCGCGAGGACAACACCATGTCGCGAAGTACGAGCCCTACACGCATCTCGACGACCTAGCGAAAGCCATCACGCAAGACCCGACCCTGTCATCGGTGTTAGGTAACTCCTACGAAATCAGCCCCGACATCATGGTTCTGCGCGAACCCGAAACGGACGGGCAAATTAACCGAGAAGCAGCTGTTGTCGGTGATGACGTTGCGCAACATACGATCATTCGAAAATCGAACCAAGACAGGCTGATCGTCCACGCGATCGTTTCCTGCAAATGGACGCTCCGTTCTGATCGTGCTCAAAATGCCAGGTCCGAGGCGTTGAATATGATTCGCAACCGCAAGGGTCGCACTCCGCATATTGCTGTGGTTACTGCGGAGCCGACACCTTCACGGCTGGCGTCATTGGCGTTGGGTACCGGCGATATCGACACGGTCTATCACTTTGCGCTACCTGAACTGGTGAAAGCAGTGGCTGCGTCGAACAACGATGAGGCCCAGTCGATGCTTGACATTTTGATTGGTGGCAAACGGCTGCGCGATATCAGTGACCTCCCGCTCGACCTGGCGGTTTAGCGAGGAATGTCGTCGGCGGCTGTCGCGTGGTCGGGTCCGCCGTGTCGGAGGCGCGCATTTGAACCGTGTCGGAGACGCGTATTAATGCGCATCGCAGACGTGCCTTTCGGGCAGTGTCACCCACCCATGGCACGATCTATACCGTGACTCACTCCTCGACGGCGCCGCTGCACCTTGTGTTGGGGGAAGAAGAATTCCTCATCGAACGGGCAGTCTCACAACTCATCGCCGCCGTGCGGGGAACCGACACGGATATGCCGATCAACCGGCTGCGCGCAGGAGACGCCGGTTCCGCGGAACTCGCCGAACTACTGAGCCCATCAATGTTCGCCGAATACCGCGTCGTCGTCTTGGAAGCAGCGGCCGAGGCCGGAAAAGATGCTGTCGCGCTCGTGCTCGACGCAGCGCAGAATCCGCCGCCCGGCGTCGTCCTCGTCGTCCTGCACTCCGGCGGTGGACGCGCGAAAACGATGGCAGGCTCCCTTGAAAAACTCGGTGCCCAGGTGCATCCCGCAACTAAACTCAAGACCGGTGAGCACGTCGGATTCGTACGCTCCGAATTCCAAAACCAGGGTGTGCGCGTTGCACCTGATGTCGCTCAAGAAGTTGTCGACGCGATCGGCTCAAACCTGCGTGAACTGGCTGCCGCTGTCTCGCAGCTCGTTGCCGATACCGGCGGCAAAGTTGACCTCGCCGCCGTCAAAAAGTACTACTCAGGCCGGGCTGAAGTGTCCGGCTTCGAAGTGGCAGACAAAGCCGTCGCTGGCGATCGAGCAGGGGCTTTAGAAGCGTTGCGTTGGGCCATGTTCTCCGGCGTCCCGCACGTGCTACTTGCCGACGCACTCGCCGACGCGGTGCATTCACTCGCCAAAGTCGGTCCAGCAGGGGCCGGTGACCCATTCCGGTTAGCGTCCAGCCTGGGAATGCCGCCGTGGAAAATCAAAAAGATGCAGCGACTGGTGCGCGGCTGGTCATCGGACTCAGTGGGCCAAGCCATGCAGATCGTCGCCACCCTCAACGCTGACGTCAAAGGTGGCGCCGCCGACCCCGACTACGCCCTGGAATCAGCCGTCAGCCAGGTCGCGAACCTCAGGGGTTGACGCCCTCGCAGTGCCATAACTCAGGGCTGACGCCCTTTCTGTGCGGCGCCTCGCGGCCACCGTCACAGGGGTTTTGCGCGCTCACAGGGGTTTTCGACTCGTCACAGGCTGGCAGCCAGGGCGTGGACCCTGTGGATCCATAATT
>JAAYXN010000484.1 GCA_012515885.1 Rhodococcus sp. (in: high G+C Gram-positive bacteria) | reverse complement strand
CGCACCTTCACCGGCGCCGTCGCGGGCGGTGACGCTGTGGCGGCAGCGGATCACGTGTTGACTGCTTTGGAGATACCGGGCCCTATCAATTTGGGTTTCCCGATGGATTCGTCGTGGCGCGGCGCACTGCCCCCGGCAGATGGCTACGTGCATGTTGAGGACGTACCGGCGGATGCGTTCGCGGCCCTCGCGCGACGTGGCGCGGAACTGGCGGAAGAGCACGGCAGCGCGCACGGCCCACCGGCCTCATTGCTGGATCAGCAGGTTTTGGAGATCGCGAGCGGGGGAGAGCAGGTGCCCATTGCGATGCGTGTGGTGTTTGCGCTCGCTGGGATGGGCTTTATCCCCAGCGATCCCGCGACGGTCCATCCCGAGGAGGTGGTGCGGGTGCGGGTGAGCCCGACGTGGGTGCGCCTTGATGCCCGTTTCGGTTCGGTGTATCGGCATCGACGCGGCGCAATTTCGCTGTCGGTACAGCGGCCCACCTAGTGCTGGTCGACCTGGCTCTGCGTTACCTAGGTGGAGCGTAGCTCCACCGAGGTTGGGTGGGTTCGGCGCAGCGTCCCTAACGCCAAAATTGCGAGGGCAGCGACGATGACGCCCATCCCGGTTAGTGCCACCCCGCCCAACTGTTCACCGAGTACAACGACGCCGAGCACGGCCGCGACGGCCGGTTCGATGAGCGTCATGGTGGCGACCGTGGATGGCGCTAGGTAGCGCAGGCCTGCACCGAACAGCAGGTAGGCGATGACGGTGGGCACTACCGCGAGGTAGAGGATCGCTGACATGCCGGGACCAGTGTTGAGTCCGCCGGGAAGCGCGAACACGAGCACGGGCAGAAGCAGGATTGCGCCGACACTGAACATTTGTGCCATCGCGGAACTAGACGCCGCCCCACCATTGAGCAGCATGGATCCGGCGACGGTGTACGTCGCGTAGCCGAGACCCGCGATGAGCGGTGGCACTACCGATAGCAGGGTTAGTGTCGCGGCATCCCCGGCACCCGCGACGATCAGCGTCATTCCGCTGATGGCCACGACCGTCGATACGGCCCACAACAACCCGGGGCGCGTGCCCCGCAGGACCCATTGAAGGACACCGGTGAACGCTGGGCACGAGCCGATAGCGATCATCGTGCCCGCCGCGACTCCCGCGGTCTGGACGCCGCTAAAGAATCCGAGTTGATAGGCGGCGACACCGATTCCACCGAGCAGCGCCGGAAAGCGTTCGGTACGCCAGGCTCCGGTGAGTCGCAGACCGCCACTGGCTGTGGTCAGCGCAAGCAGCAGGGCCGCGGCGATCACAATGCGCGCCGATCCCACAGCCCACGGGTTGAGCGGCGAGCCAGTTGCGTTGGACGCTAGAGCCTGCGCAGTTCCTGTGGTACCGAACAGGATTGATGCAGCGCCGACGGCGCCTAGCGCGCCGAGGACGTTCCGGCGGCTTACGTCAGCCATGCGGCCGTGTTCGGCGGGAGTTCGCGGCCGACGTCACCATTGCTGTCAGCAAACGAGCGTGGGTAAATCCGGTAGAAAACTGCTTCGCTCCACCACTGTCCTGGCCTCATGAGGTGATCGTGCCAAACCGAACCTGAGGAAACGAGTCGACACCGCTTCAACGCGTACTGCGGGACTACGTCAGATAGGTGAGTTCATGAGGGAGTCGGCGGCCATCGTCATGTAATCGGTGAGTGCTTTGCGATGCGCAGCGTCGAGGGTCTGCTCGTCGATGGAGTCGATGGCCACGAACATGCAGCGCAGCCATGCATCACGTTCAAGTGGCCCGATCTTGTAGGGGTGGTGACGCATGCGCAGCCGTGGGTGCCCGCGCTCCTCGGAATAGGTATGCGGCCCGCCCCAGTACTGCTCCAGGAACATGCGCATACGACGCTCTGCCGGGCCGAGATCCTCTTCGGGGTACAGCGGCCGGACGATCTCGTCTTTCGCCACTTCTTCGTAGAAGCGGGCGGTGAGCTTGCGGAACGTCTGCGCCCCGCCCACCGCGTCGTAGAAGCTCTGCTGCTGTTCACTCATGTGTTCTCCCGCATCGTGCCTCAATTGTGCCTGCGCGCCTGTGGTCGTGCCCGTCAGGGTGTGACAGCTGGTGTTCACGTGGGCGTTTCCTGGCGGATTCTTCCGAGTAGACCCGCAGAAATCTGCGTGAAAATGGGCGTGCGTAACTGCGCAAATCGTGGTCAACTGGGGGCAGTCCTGACGGAGGTGACATGACGAGTATTCGCAGCGCCCACACAGCAGACGCGTATCGACAACCCGTGCCCACTGATGCCCGTATGGACCAGGGATCAGGGGCACTTGCGTTACAGATCATCTCTACCGGCGTGGATTCAGACGCGCCGACCATTCCTTCGAGCGTTGTCCCGGAGTGGATAACGCGCCGGGTGTTGCTACTCAACGCCACGTATGAGCCCTTGACTGCGCTGCCTGCGCGTCGGGCGATTGTTCTTATGGCCTGCGGTAAGGCCGACACTGTGCATGACGATCCGGGAGCGCCCGTCGTCCATTCTGAGCAGTGGGCTCTGCCTGTTCCTGCGGTCATCCGGTTGCGTACCTATGTGCGGGTTCCGTATCGGGCACGTGTGCCCATGACACGGGCCGCGCTCATGCATCGAGATCGCGGCCGGTGCGGTTATTGCGGCGCTAAAGCCGAAACTATCGACCATGTTGTGCCCCGTAGTCGCGGCGGTGAGCACTCGTGGGAGAACTGTGTCGCCTGCTGCGCGCCCTGCAATCACCGCAAAGCCGACAAATTACTCAGCGAGCTTGGGTGGACGTTGCGTTCGCCGCTCGCTGCGCCGACGGGTCAGCATTG
>JAAYXN010000483.1 GCA_012515885.1 Rhodococcus sp. (in: high G+C Gram-positive bacteria) | reverse complement strand
GCGAGCCACTGGGAGCGTCTACACCCTTCTTCTCACCTGTGGCGCCCTGCCCTGGCTTACTTTCTGGAGCCTTCGAACCAGCAACTTTCGCATCGGCTGCATCCGCGTTGGCAGAGTCCGCAGTCTTTGCGCCGCGACTATCGCCATTGCCCTGAGCCTTGTTGTCCGAGGTCACCAAGAATCCACCGCTTTCACCTGATCGTCCCACCCGTACACGTACTACCTACTATTCCAGGTGCACGGGAACTCGCATACGACCAAGCAAGCACGCCGCGTCGTAAGGTCCCGTGTCCTACGTCACCATACGGACAGCGTAGGGGGTCATGCCATCCCACCGCACTGGGGATATCTTGACGAACGATCCAGATTGCGGCGCCTCCACCATTTGCCCGTTTCCGAGGTAGAGGGCGACGTGCTGGCTGGCATTCGGGCCCCAGAAAATCATGTCGCCGCGGCGCATCTGCGAGGACGGGACCTGGGTGCCTGCGGTGTACTGGTAGCCGGTGTAGTGCGGTAGTGAAATTCCGATACCGGCAAACGCGTAGATCATCAGACCTGAGCAGTCGTATCCGACCTTGTTGAAGTCGCCATAGCTATCGGCGACTCCGCCGTCGCGGATTCCCTTGGTCGGGCCGTTCTCGTCGCCACCGCCCCACGAGTACGGGACACCGATCTGAGACAGGGCTCGGTCAATCACAATTTCGATGGCAGCGTTGCCTGTGACCGGTCCGGGCGACGGTGTCGTTGGCCGAGGTGGCGTCGAAGGGGTCGAAGGCGTTGAGGGAGTCGACGGCGTTGATGGCGTCTGGGGCGTTGATGGCGTCTGGGGCGTAGCAGGTGTCTGGGGCCGTGACGGCGGGCGGTACTGCTCTGTCGAGGTGTGTGGCCGTCCCTGCTCTGCCAGGCGCGCTGCACGATCTCTCGCGGCCTGATCAGCGGCCACCCGCTCCGCAGCCGCAGTCGCAGCTTCGATGGCGGCCTGGGTCGCGGCCGCCGTCGCTGCCTCTTCGGCGAGACGATTACGGTCCCACGTTGCGTACACATCGCGTTGATTTTCTAAGCCAGCCGCGTCCGCACGCGCCGCCTGTAACTGCGCCTGCGCCGCTGATCGCTGCGCTTCGATCTGCGCTTGGCGGGCGATCTGGCTATTCAACGCAGCCATCGCAGTTTCAATGGCCTGCTCGACGTACGCGCGATGCTCCTCAGCACGTGCGGCGGCTGCTTCCGCGTGATTCTGCGCCTCGCGAGCGATCGAATTCAGGTTGGCCTGCACTGTCCGTGCGCGCTGCAGTTCGTCGAGTACTGCGCTACGGCTGACCGCGATGAGCTTTAACGCCTGTGCTCGGTCGAGCAGATCATCAGCGTCTCGCGCACCGAGATATGCCGAGAGTGAGGATGTATTGGTTCCGCGCACGTAGCTCGATACCGCGTATTCATCGAAATCTGACTGGGCCAGGTCGATCTGGGTGGCGGCATCACGCAGCCCCTGCTCGGAACCGGCAACGGCGGCCGCTGCCTCGTCGGCGGCGGTGCGCGCATTTTGCAAATCCACGAGCGCCTTGTTGACGTTCTCCCGCTTAATCGCGACGTCGTTGTCGAGTTCGGCCAGGCGCTGGTCCGATTCGGCAACAAGGTTGATGAGGTCACTGACCTCCCCTGTGCTCGCAGCAACTCGGCTGTGTGCCTCCGCGATGTCAGCATCGCTGGGGTTGACAGGTGGCTGCGCGAGCGTCGGATGAACACCGAGGGCAAGGAACGCACCCACCAGGAAAGCGCCAAGCGCAACCGATGCGAAAGGTTTCTGGTTCACGAGCTTCTCCCTCGGTCCCACAGTCCGAGCACAAAGGGCAAGTTCCCATCGAGCATCTCCCGCCCCGGGAGGCGGTTTGCGTCAGCGGAAAGAACTTTCTTCACATTGCGCATCATTCGCACCGTACGACACTCAAGAACCGTGCGGACTCATTCGCAACAAATCACATAGAGGTAATTTGACCTGCGGAAATGATGGCCCCGATGCGGGAAGGAAGGATTTAGCTAATCGCCCTGGTCGGGCGCGACTACAGGACGTTAAGGGCGTGTTTTCGTCTCAGCAGTTTCAGCCTGTTTCGAATCGGAAGTTTCCGAAAGTTCGGAACCGGGCGCGGGCGTGAGGGGCGGCGCGCTGTCGTCGCCGCGGCGCAGTTTGACGCGAATCAACAGCGCCGAAGCCGCAGCCACCAAAATCAGAACAATCACGGTCAGCAGCGTCCACGGAGTACCCGGATCGAGCAGCTCGTCGACGAAGTTGTCGGCCGAGACGACGGCGTCTCCGGTGTAGGTGGAATCCTGCGCCGATTCCAATCGGACACGGCTGATGGAATCGCTGTAGGAACCCACCCAGTTAGGACTCAGAACCAGTACGGTGCCGCCTTCTTCAGCGCCGACCTTGGTCGCGAGGTCGCGAAGTTCAGAATCGCGGGTGGGGTTTGCCTCAAGCACAACGATGCTCAGGTCGATTCCGCCACCCTCGGCCCGGTCAACAATGCCCTGCAGTTCGTCGAAAATTTCCTCAGGTGCATAGACGCTCTGCGCTGCAACATCCGCAATGACCTCGGGGACCTCTACACCTGAGGGAAGCTCGGTGCGCTGCGGAAGCGCAAGTACCTCGGGAACCGAGTGCGCCGCTGCCGGCATCGCAGCGAGTGGCCAGGCGGTCGCGAAGGGTGCGATGGGTGCAGACATCTCTCATCCGTCTTTGAATAGGAACAGCGTCAATATGGTTACAGCGCCCCAGAGGTAAAAGCCTCCGTAGGAAGACTACGGCAGAGCATTAACTGCACGTGACATCCACCTCACCGAGTGCCTGTGTCTCCCAGGTC
>JAAYXN010000032.1 GCA_012515885.1 Rhodococcus sp. (in: high G+C Gram-positive bacteria) | reverse complement strand
TATACGATCACGGTCGAGAACACCAGCATGGGGGACATCGACCTCGAGCAGATCACGATTCAGGACAGCCTGACTGGGCGCGTCCCCGGCACGGCAGGCTTGACCCTCGCGCGAGGCGAAAGCGAGACGTTCGACGCCGTATGGACGGTCTTGCCGAACAGCCAGGACCCGCTCACCAACATCGCGTCGGTATCGGCGCTGGTGGCGGGCATGAGTAAGAGCGTTTCGGCGGATGGCGCTGCTTCGGTGGATATTGCGGATTCGGCCCTGCGCATGAGCCTGGAAGTCCAACCGGCAACGGCGGACGTGGGCGATCAGGTCACCTACAAGCTGACGCTCTACAACGACGGCGACAAACCGATTCATGAACTGAGTTACGCGGCGCTGAGTGGCACGCTCCGCAGTGTTGGAGAGCTACCTGTTCTCGTCAGTTCGCTGGCGTCGAGTTCCGTGTTCGAACGGACGTGGGATTATACGATCCAGGCCGGTGACCCGGACCCGCTGGTGAACACCGTGCGGGTGAAGGGGACGGTGGATGGGCGCGAGCCTACCGCGCAGGCGCAGGCGATTGTGGACGTTACCAACCCGGATATCGGCATCGCGGTGACGGTGGAAGAGCCGCCGACCACGACGGTGCTGCGCGGCGGTGAGGCGGTGTACGCGATCGAGGTCGAGAACAAAGGCGCAAACGCGGTTTGTGGCGTGACAGTCAGCCAGATGCGTGTCGATCCTGACACGGGTATGGAGACGTTGCTGATCCCGCAGATTCCGATGAGCTGGCCGACTGGCACGCTGGGGCGGCTGGAAGGCGTGAGCACGGAGTTCAATGCGGCGACCGCCTCGACTACCTATCTGGTTACCAGCAGCGACAAGAACCCGCTGCACATGGTCTTTAAGGTAACCGCCGCGCCGTGTGACAACGGGAGTATTCTCTCCGACCGGACGAGCCGCGTGCTGCAAATCTCAGACGTGCAGGTGAACGCCGAGATTCAGGCGCATGTTGCCAGCACACTGGTAACGTCCGCCAAAGTGGGCGACACGGTTAATTTCAAATATCTGGTGACGAATGTTGGCACAATCTCGCTCAGCCACGTGAGCGCGACTTACTGCTTGCCTTCGCGCGAAGATTGTAGCGATCCGGATAATCAGCATCCTCTTACGTTTAGCGGGCTGGATCCCAGCGGTACCCTGTTCAACTTCGAAACCGCCACCAGCACTTTCACCCCCTCAATTCTGACGGGTGAGGACGCTGCTCGCGGCCAGTTCCCAGTTGAAGTGACGCTCTCCGCGACCGACAACCGGGGCAACGATGTGAAGCTGAAGACGTCTGGCGTGATCGACGTGACCAGCGAGCACTTCACGCTAGAAGTCACCGGCCCGACCGAAGCGGTGGTCGGCGACACGCACACCTACACCTTCACCCTGACCAACAACACGAATACCACTATGTCCGGCATCGACGTCGTGGTGCAGGATGACTCCGGCAGAGTGATTGGCGAGGATATTGAAATCTTAGGGCTTGACAAGACCCATTCGGCCACGTTTGACTACGCCATTGATGCGCCGCCGGACGCGACGGTCTTCAGGCTGACGCTGCGCGCCGAGGGGACGACCGAGACCGATGACCTGGTCGCGACCGGATCGCATGATGTTGTGCTGATCCCGCTGATCTCGGTGGACAAGACCGGGCCGGGCTCCGTCACGCCCGGCGACAGCGTCACGTACTCGGTGACGATCACCAATAACTCGATCGAGCAGACGTTCACGGTTGATCCGGACGGCCTGCACGATGATGTGCTGGAGTCGACCGACTATAACATCAGCGTGACGGCAGTGGACTTCGCCTGGCCGGACGCTGACAATATCCTCGGGCCGGGCCAGTCTGCAACAGCGGATCTTGAGCTGCCGAACGTCCAGGGGGTTGTTACGCCGCTGGTGAACACGTTCACCGTAACGGGCACGAAGGGCGAGAACGAGCCGATTCCCCCAGCGAGCGACCAGCACGAAATAGAAGTGACGTGCCCGATTGACTTTGTGGCGCAGGTGGACGTCATCCCAGATGGCGGCTTCCCCATCCTGGGCAACACGCTGCGCTGGGAGATCATGCTCTACAACACGACCGGCGTGGACCTGACCGGCGTGCAAATCTATGAAGAACCGCTCAAATGGGGCGGGCAGGTGCCCGACGCGGACATCACCTGGCCGGGCGGTTCGGGCGCTATCCCGCCGCATGGATCGGTGCAACTGGCGGCGTTCGAGAAGCCGATCACGAACGACTACTTTAGCGCGCACACCGAAACAGCGTTTATGACGACCACGCTGCGCGCGACGTTTGGCGAGGTGGCGGGCGTTGCTGAATGCGAGGAAGAAATCTCCGTCCCGCTTTTCAGCCCGATCACCGTCGTCAAGATTCCGGACACGTCGATTGCGCTCACCGGCGATACAGTGAACTATGAGTTCATGCTGGTGAACGTGTCGGAAGACGAGACCTACTGGGTGACGCTGCACGACCCGCTGCTCTCGCCCGATCCGATTCCGATGTATTACAACGGGGACAGCCAACCGGCGACCGAGTCGGGCCACGTCTCGCCCGGTGAAATCGTCACCGGCCCGCTGCGCTCGTACATCGTCAAGGCTAGCGACCCCGACAAGCTCATCAACACCGCGACGGCGCAGTTCCCCGATCCGGACGACCCGGAGACGACGTTCTACACGACCGGGAAGGCCGAAGTCCTGACGATTGCGCCGCTGTCGCTGGTCAAGGAGGCAAGCTCCGACAACGCGAGCCGCGGCACGCGGATTAGCTACACCTACGAGCTGACGAATAACACCGAGTATCCGATCTCCAATATCACGCTGACCGACGACCAGATCAAGACGCTCATTCCAGGCGATTACCTTGAGCCACATGGCCAGGCGATCAGTCTGGATCCGTTCGACTCGAAGACGTTTGAGGTTCCGTATGATATCCCGGTCGATGCGCCACATCCGCTGATCAACACCGCAACCGCCAACGGCACGGTGCATCTGCCAGCGGGCGCGCGCGATGTAAGCGCCGAAGCGACGCTCGCGGTCCAGCTTGAGGAACCGGACATCACCATCGAAAAGACGATCAAGGACGTCGAAACCAACGAGGAATTGCCGGATGATCTGCCGCAGACCGCGCAGGATGGCGATGGCATCCTGGAAGGTGAGGTCGGGCAGCGGGTCAAGTACTGCTTCACGGTGACGAACAACAGCGACTCGCCGGACTCCTATGTCTCCGATATCGTGGTGGAAGACAAACAGCTCGGCGCGGGCGTGCTGCAGCCGTTATTCCTGGCCGAAGTCGCGAAGTTGACGCCCAGCCGCGCGCCGGGGATGCTCTTCGGACAGGAGTCGGTCGAGTTCTGCTATCCGCCATCCGGCTGGCTGACGCTCACTCGGGAAAAGGGCGACCCGCAGACCAACACGGTCACCCTGCGCGGCGTGACACCTTCGGGCGCCAGCACGATCCCCGTCTACACTGAGGGCAGCGTGACGGTGGACCTGATCGGGACCGATCTGTTGATCACGAAATCGACATCGCAGCCGCTGGCGTACATCGGCCAGGACGTGACCTACACGCTGCGCATCGAGAACCGCAACCAATCACGCGAGATTATCGATATTGAGGTGTTTGACTCGTTCCTGGGCGATGTCGAGCTTGACGCGACCGGTTGGGACTGGTCCGCGGCAGGCGGCACTCCCGGCACGCTCAATATCGGCGGCTACGCGACGTTTACCTACACCTACACGATCCAGCCGGACGATCCCGATCCGCTGGTAAACACGGCCTCGGCGACAGGCACGCTGGCCGTCGAAAACACGCCAGTCGAGGATGCAACCCAGTCCGCGCTGGCGATCACGCCGAGCCAGCTTCTGGTGCGCAAGTATCCGAGCATCTCGCGGGCGCTGCCAGAGCAGGAAGTGAGCTACACGATCGCGATCACGAACGTCGGGCAGGTGCCGGTCTACGGGCTGAGCGCGACAGATACCCGGATGAACTCGCTCCCCGCGCCGAGCCTGACCGAGCTGTGGCCTAACAAGACGGCGTACATCACGTACACCATGCCGATGCCGACCGAGTCGGAACTGGCGAATGAGCCAGACCTTGATCCGTTTGTGAATACGGTGACAGTCACCGGCACGATCAACGACGCGAATGGCATCCCGCTCGATGAGCCGGTCATTGGGCAGGCGACCGCGATGGTGGACATCGTCCAGCCGAACATCAGCATCAGTAAGGTGCCGGTGACCGGGGCGGCGACGCCCGGCGGCGAGGCCGAGTACACCATCACGATCCGCAACACGGGCGGAGAGGGCGACACCCTGACCGACCTGATCTTCCGCGACCTGACCACAGGCGACGAGATCGACCTGGACAGCGTGTGCCCCGGCAGCGAGTGCAGCTTTGACTACGGGCCGGAGCCGTACACGGACGACAACGGGACGTTTGTGAAGAAC
>JAAYXN010000482.1 GCA_012515885.1 Rhodococcus sp. (in: high G+C Gram-positive bacteria) | reverse complement strand
CACACCCTGTTCTCCGGTATGGAGTACATCGACGATCCCGCCGAGTTCTCGCGCCGTCTGCCGCTCATGGCGAAGGGCCGCGACTTCAGCGACCCCATCGCCCTGAACTGGACGCAAGACGGCACGGACGTCGATTTCGGTGCCCTCACCAAGCAGCTCCTCGCCTATGTCGGCGCCTCCGGTGCCAGCATCCACTTCGGTCACGAAGTCAAGGACCTCACCAAGAAGCGTGACGGCAGCTGGGTTGTCCAGGCGGTCAACCGTCGCACCGGCGTGAAGAAGAAAATTAACGCCAAGTTCGTTTTCGTCGGCGCTGGCGGCGGTGCGCTGCACCTGCTGCAAAAGTCCGGCATCAAGGAAGCTAAAGGTTTCGGCGGTTTCCCCGTCAGCGGTGCCTTCCTGCGCTGCACCAACCCGGAACTGATCGCCGAGCACCAGGCCAAGGTCTACGGCAAGGCTGCTGTCGGCGCGCCCCCGATGTCGGTGCCGCACCTCGATACGCGCGTCATCGGCCACAAGCCGGGACTGCTGTTCGGTCCCTACGCGGGCTGGTCACCGAAGTTCCTCAAAGAAGGCCGAGTCACCGACCTGCCGGGCTCGGTCAAGCCGGACAACCTGCTGTCCATGCTCGGTGTCGGCGTCAGCGAACTCGGGCTGGTCAAGTACCTCGTCAGCGAATTGGCTAAGACGGAGAACGGCCGCATCGAGATGCTGCGTGAGTTCGCCCCACAAGCCATCAGCCAGGACTGGGAGCTGATCGTCGCCGGTCAGCGCGTCCAGGTCATCCGCCGCGACAAGAAGAAGGGCGGTGTCCTCGAATTCGGCACCGCCGTGGTCAACGCGAAAGATGGCTCCATCGCCGGACTGCTCGGTGCATCGCCCGGAGCGTCTACGGCCGTTCCCGCCATGCTCGACGTGCTCTCACGCTGTTTCCCCGCCGAGTTCGATGGATGGAAGCCGAAGCTTCAGGAAATGGTGCCTTCGCTCGGCGTCAAGCTGTCCGACAACCCGGATCTGTTCCAGCAGGTATGGGATTGGGGAACCAAAGAGCTTGGGCTCGATCGCGTCAGCGCCACGGTCTAGTTTGTGGCCCCGCGTTTGCGATGCGGGGCCACAAACTCGCTTCCATTCGGTGATCCGCCGTCGCTCGCCGTAAAATTCTGGGATACACCCCGGGTGTCTCTCGGGTTGATCGCGACGATTGTTGAAGTGGAAACGGAGAACACGTGAGCTCTGCCGCAGGAGAATCGAATTACCTGGTCGGACTCGACCTGGTGGGGCGGCGCGTGGTTGTAGTCGGTGGCGGATCAGTCGCCCAGCGTCGTCTGGGATTGCTGGTTGCCTCCGGCGCGAAGGTCCACATCGTCAGTCGTGAGGTCACGCCAGCAGTTGAAGGTATGGCTACTGCTGGCCAAATCACGGTCGATCTGCGTGAGTACCGAGACGGCGATCTCGACGGGGCGTGGTACGCCATCGCATGCACCAACGAACCGGACACCAACGCGGCTGTCGTTGCGGAAGCCGAGTCGCGTCAAGTGTTCTGCGTCCGCGCAGACAGCGCACGCGAAGGCACCGCAGTCACTCCTGCCACTGGCCGCTACGACGGCATGAACATCGGTGTGCTTGCAGGCGGTCTGCATCGCCGCTCCGCGGCAGTGCGCACTGCTGTCCTTGAAGCACTGCAATCCGGGGCCATCAGCGACACCGACGAACCACCAGCGCCCGGCGTGGCACTGGTGGGTGGCGGCCCCGGCGATCCCGACCTCATCACGGTCCGCGGACGCCGGTTGCTTGCACACGCTGACGTCGTCATCGCGGATCGTCTTGCCCCGCCCGAGTTGCTCGCTGAACTTGGCCCGCACGTCGAGGTCATCGATGCGGCCAAGATCCCCTACGGGCGGGCGATGGCTCAGGAAGCAATTAACGACGCTCTCATCGACCGGGTCCGCGCGGGCAAGTTCGTCGTGCGGCTCAAGGGCGGCGATCCCTACGTGTTTGGGCGCGGATTCGAAGAACTCGAAGCCTGCGCCGCGGTCGGCATCCCCGTCACCGTTGTTCCCGGTATTACCAGCGCCATCTCGGTGCCCTCTGCCGCCGGAATCCCTGTCACCCACCGCGGCGTCACCCACGAGTTCGTCGTCGTCAGCGGCCACGTCGCTCCCGACCACCCCGATTCACTCGTCGACTGGTCTGCTCTCGCCCGCCTCAACGGCACCCTCGTGTTGCTGATGGCCGTCGAACGCATCGAGCAATTCGCGGACGTACTCATGGCTGGTGGACGCGCTGCGGACACACCCGTCACGGTCATTCAGGAAGGCACCCTGCGTACGCAACGCACGGTGCATGCCGACCTGGCGACGGTGGCCGCGAAGGTCGTCGAAGAAGAGATCCGGCCTCCCGCAATTATCGTCGTCGGCGCGGTGGCAGGGTTTTCCCGTAGCGAGGGGTGACCGGGCACACGGCGGTCAGTAATGTGAACGCCCGTGTCTGATCCCCGCGCCGCAGATGCGGCCCCAGCCAACACCGTCACGCCTGCACAGGCGGCAGCCACGTCGGTGATCGGTCTTGCGATTGTCGTCCTCAGTGGACTGCAGCTGATGGTCGTCCTCGATGGAACCGTGGCCAACCTGGCGCTCGCACCGCTGCAGACTGATCTCGGTCTCAGTGATGCCGGTCGAAACTGGGTTCTCACGTCCTACGCGTTGGCCTTCGGTGGTCTGATGCTGCTCGGTGGTCGTCTCGGCGACGCCTTTGGCCGCAAGAAAATGTTCATCTCCGGAGTTGCACTTTTCACGGTGGCCTCGTTGCTGTGTGGACTGGCTATCAACGAGTTCACGCTTGTCGCTGCCCGGTTCCTGCAAGGCGTTGGTGCCGCGGTGGCCTCGCCGACCGCGTTGGCTCTGGTCGCCACAACTTTCGCCGCCGGGCCCGCGCGCAATCAGGCGATCGCCATTTTCGCGGCGATGACCGGTGTCGGGTCGATCGCCGGCCTGATTATTGGTGGCGCCCTCACTGAAATCTCCTGGCGTTTGATCTTCCTGATCAACGTGCCCATCGGTGTCGCAATCGTCGCCCTCGCGGTGAAGGCGT
Organism: Rhodococcus sp. (in: high G+C Gram-positive bacteria); assembly: GCA_012515885.1. Lineage (GTDB taxonomy): Bacteria > Actinomycetota > Actinomycetes > Mycobacteriales > Mycobacteriaceae > Rhodococcus_F. The sequence goes on along the minus strand of JAAYXN010000482.1, from coordinate 15,108 downwards.
TGCGGGAGACGTCGGCGCAGCGGCTAGTCCTGGACGTGCCCGGAGCGATCTTGGCGACAGCCGCTGCCACCCTGGTGGTGTTCGGGCTGAGCGAGGGACCCGAGCTGGGGTGGACGAACGGATTCGTCATCGGCTCCTTTGTCCTGGGTATCGTATTGTTCGCCGCGTTCCTCATCGTTGAACGCGGTGCTAAAAATCCACTGCTGCCGTTTTCCCTGTTCACCGATAAGAATCGGGTGGCGACATTCGTTGCGATCTTCTTCGCCGGGGCGGTGATGTTCTCTCTCGCTGCATTCGTTGCACTGTTTGTGCAAGACATTCTCGGGTACTCGCCGCTCAACGCCGGACTGGCTTTCGTTCCGTTCGCTTTCGGTCTCGGCGCTGCCGCGGCCGTGGCATCGAAACTGGTTGTTCGGATACCACCCCGATGGCTGGTGGTTGCTGGCGCGCTGATTATGGTGGTGGGCCTGCTGTACGGCTCGACGCTCGATAGCTCATCGACCTATCTCGCGAATCTGTTTATCCCCATCGTGGGAATCGGATTCGGTGTCGGTCTCGCGGTTGTTCCGCTACCGCTGTGCGCAATTGCCGGAGTCAACGAAACCGAGATCGGCCCGCTGGCCGCGATCGCACAGGTCGCTCAAACACTCGGTGGCCCACTGGCGCTCGCTGTCATCGGTGCGATGGCAACCTCCCGGACAATCTCGCTCGGCGGCGTATCCGGCTCCATCGAGAACATGACGGCGGCTCAAATAGTCGCACTCGGTGAGGGATACACCTTCGCGCTTGTTGGATGCGCAGTCTGCGCGGTGGTGGCGGGGATCGCGGCACTGTTCATCCGCTTCACCCCCGAACAGGTCGCGCAGGCGCAGGCGGCAGAGAAGGCCGCGCAGCAGTTGTAGACGCCGGGCGTAGCACGGCGGGACGTTGTAGGTCGAAAGTCCTCTCTTCTCTGGGTCGTTGCTCTATCGCTGCAGGTGAAAATTCTGCGAGTTTGGTAGTAACCCAGAACACACTCTCTAAATGCGCATTCGCAGTGCGGAATAAGTAGTTTCATCCACATGCAGCTCTCACGGTTTACCGACCTCGGACTTCGGGCAATGATGCTCCTGTCCGTGCGCGCGGCATCCGAAGAGCGGGTGACGACACGAATGATCGCCCGGCAGGTCAATGCTTCTGAACACCACGTCGCCAAAGCGGTGACGCGACTCGTCGATCTCGGACTCGTTGCGTCCCAACGGGGACGCGCAGGTGGACTGTTCATCACCGAATCGGGTCAGACAGTCTCGATTGGGTGGTTGGTGCGACGCATGGAAGGAGAGGGAGACGTGGTGCAGTGCGAAGGCGATCACCCATGCCCCCTCGTGGGAGCGTGCCGACTGCGCGGCGCTCTAGCGCGCGCACAAGAAGCGTTCTTTCGTGAACTAGATCGCTACACCCTCGATCAAGTCGCGTCGACGAAATCTGCTGATCTGCTGCATCTATTCGCTCACCGAGAGCGGGTAGTGTCGTGAAAATCTTGACTACCTGGCTGCAGGCTTTCGCACAGATGACGCCACGTAGTTCAGGGTGATTCAGCCAGCTTTACCCAGCCCAGTACGAACCCGTCCTAATCACAGCCCATAGAAAAAGGACAGCTATGACAGCCACAGCCACAACGCTTCTCGTTGCCAAGCCTGAACTCGAAGAGGAGCACGCCGAAGTCATTCGGGCCACGTTGCCTCTTGTCGGCGCCAACGTCAACGAGATCACGCAGGTCTTCTACCGCAACCTTTTCTCCAACCACCCCAGCTTGATTCGGGATCTGTTCAACCGGGGTAACCAGGCACAGGGCGCACAGCAGCGCGCGCTGGCCGCATCTATCGCGACGTTCGCAACGCACCTGGTTGACCCGTCGTTGCCGAACCCTGTTGACCTGCTTTCGCGTATCGGCCACAAACACGCATCGCTGGGTGTGACCGAAGAGTCCTACCCGGTCGTCCACGAGAACCTTTTCGCAGCCATCGTTGAGGTTCTGGGCGCCGACGTTGTGACCGAACCCGTTGCGACAGCATGGGATCGCGTGTACTGGCTCATGGCGAACACGCTGATCGCGTTCGAAAAGGGCCTCTACGACGAAGTCAACGTCGCACCCGGCGACGTGTTCCGCAAGGCCCGCGTGGTCGGCCGTGTCGATGACACCGACGATGTTGTCGCGTTCGTTGTCGAGTCCTCTGATGCAGAGAAGCCGCTGCCCGGATTCCGCCCCGGACAGTATGTTTCGGTGGGCGTCGTGCTTGCTGACGGCGCCCGTCAGCTCCGTCAGTACAGCCTCATCGGCACGCCGGAGCCCGGCCACCTGTCGTTCGCTGTTCGCCGGGTCGACGCTGCAGGCGATGCTCCTGCTGGCGAGGTGTCGAGCTTCCTGCACAACAACGTGCAGGTGGGCGACGAGATCGACATCACCGTGCCGTTCGGTGACCTGACCATCGACACCGAGGCGACCACGCCACTGGTGTTGATCTCCGCAGGCATCGGTGACACCCCGATGGTGGGCATCCTCGACTACCTGGCCGCGAACTCTTCGCCGCGCCACACGGTGGTGCTGCACGCTGACCGGTCGCCGTCCACCCATCCGCTCCGTACGGATATGCACGCGCTGGTGACGAGCTTGCCGAACGCGTCGCTGGATGTTTGGTACGAGACTGAGCCGGGCGATGCCCGCAGCGGTCTGCTCGACATTTCACAGGTTGAGCTGCCTGAGGGTGCCGACGTCTACATCTGTGGCGGCAACGGTTTCCTTCAGGCCGTACGTGCCCAGCTGCAGACTGCCGGTGTCGCAGAGGACAAGGTCCACTTCGAGCTGTTCTCCCCGAACGACTGGCTCGTCTGAGCCCCTCCTTTAGGCGCCATCGTTTAGGCACCCATCGTTTAGGCACACCGTCACGGTGTATCCATCTAATGGATACACCGTGACATTGTCCCGAAATCGCCTGTCCCCAAACTGCCTGTGCCCACGCCGGGGGCTAGTCAGTCAGGACGATCAGTTCGGTTTCTGACGCAACCTCGATGCGTAAACCGGCCTTGGACGCGACCTTCGCGACGCCCTGGATGTCAGTAGGTTCAGATCGCGACAGCGTCAGTGCTCGCGCCAACAAGCCTTTGTGGTGCTTATTGAAGTGGCTGACGACCTTGCGTGAACCGTCCGGCTTCTCCGTTAACACCGTCGCCGTCACTGCCCCGGTAACCGGACCTAACTGCTGGTAGACGCCCGAGCGCAAATCAACGACCAGTTCGTCAGCAGTCTCTGTAGCCAGCACGGACGACAGCTCCTTTTTCCACAGCGCCCGCAGCGTCCCAACCCCCGGCAGGGTCACTCCGCCAGAAAGCCGGTAGGCAGGGATGCGGTCCTCAGCTCGGATGACACCAAACAGTGCCGACCCCATCCCCAATCGGGCATACGCCTTCGCGCGCTGAGCGTTCGTGAACGTCTTGGCATCAAGGGCGTCAAACAGGACGCCCGTGTAGCGCTCAAGCGCGGGACATGTGGGGGAGACCCACAACTTGGCGTTCCGATCGACCTCATCGGCCTGCGTTGGTCCCAACCCCAACACGCGGCAGGACTCCTCAGCGTCGCCCGCAAGATCGACGAGGGCCTGAACCAGCAGTTCACGTGTTGGCGTGAGTTGCGGCATCGACAGTTCAGCAAGGTCGACGGGCGCATCAGTTCCGCCATCGGATTTAGTTTCGGAAGGGGGCAGCAGCACCAGCACGAGAATCGACCCTACCGCCGCAGGTGAATAGCAGTGCGGCGGCTATCCTCGACACTTGTGATTACCCGCCTGTCTCACCTGTTCCTGCGCACACTGCGCGACGACCCCGCCGACGCTGAGGTTCCCAGCCACAAACTGCTGGTTCGAGCCGGATATGTTCGCCGGATCGCCCCAGGTGTGTACTCCTGGCTGCCGCTGGGCCTGCGAGTGTTGCGCCAGGTCGAGCGTGTCGTGCGCGAAGAGATGGACGGCATCGGCGCGCAGGAAATCGCGCTGCCCGCGCTGCTGCCCCGCGAACCGTATGAAACGACAAACAGGTGGACCGAATACGGCGACGGCCTGTTCCGCCTGAAAGACCGTAAGGGCGCCGACTACCTCCTGGGCCCCACCCATGAGGAACTGTTCACGCTCACGGTCAAGGGCGAGTACAACTCGTACAAGGATTTCCCGGTCACGCTGTACCAAATCCAGACGAAGTACCGCGACGAAGAGCGTCCCCGCGCAGGCATCCTGCGTGGCCGTGAATTCGTCATGAAGGACTCGTACTCTTACGACCTCACTGATGAGGGACTCTCGCAGTCCTACCAGGCACATCGCGACGCCTACGAGCGGATCTTCACCCGCCTCGGCGTCAAGTACGTGATCGTGTCGGCAACCTCCGGCGCTATGGGCGGCAGCGCGTCGGAAGAATTCCTCGCCGAAAGCGAAATCGGTGAGGACACTTACGTCCGCAGCATCGAGTCCGGTTATGCCGCCAACGTAGAAGCTGTCAAGACCATCGCGCCCGCACCGATTCCGGTTGACGGCCTGCCGGAAGCAACGGTCTACGACACACCGGATACTCCGACGATCGCGACTCTCGTCGATTGGGCGAACGGCGCACTTGATCGCACTGTCAGTGCCGCGGACACGCTCAAGAACGTGTTGGTGAAGGTCCGCCAGCCTGGCGGCGAATGGGAACTGCTCGCTATCGGTATTCCGGGTGATCGCGAAGTCGATTCCAAGCGCCTCGGAGCGTCCCTGGAACCTGCTGAGTACGAACTGCTCTCCGACGCTGACTTTGCGGCCAACCCGTTCCTCGTGAAGGGATACATCGGCCCGAAGGCATTGCTGGAGAACGGCGTCCGCTACCTCGTCGATCCTCGCGTTGTGGACGGCACCAGCTGGATCACCGGCGCTGACGCACCCGGAAAGCACGTTGTTGGCTTGGTGGCCGGGCGCGATTTCACCCCCGACGGCACGATCGAAGCCGCCGAGGTTCGCGACGGTGACGCCTCACCGGACGGTGTCGGCACCTTGACGTCCGCACGCGGCATCGAGATCGGCCACGTCTTCCAGCTGGGACGCAAATACACCGACGCGTTCGAGGTGGACGTACTGGGTGAGAACGGCAAGCCGGTGCGCCCCACGATGGGCTCCTACGGTGTCGGCGTCTCGCGCCTGGTCGCGGTGATCGCAGAACAGCACCATGACGATAAGGGTCTGCGTTGGCCCGCCGAGGTGGCTCCTGCCGACGTTCATCTGGTGATCGCTAACAAGGATGACGCAGCCCGCGAGGGCGCGGAAGGCCTGGCGACGGCGCTTGACGCGGCTGGTCTCAACATCATCCTCGATGACCGCAAGGCGTCGCCGGGCGTGAAGTTCAAGGACTCAGAGCTGTTGGGTGTTCCCACCGTTGTGGTTGTGGGACGCGGTTGGGCGGAAGGCAACATCGAGATCCGTGATCGCTTCACCGGTGAGAGCCGTGAGGTCGCAGTCGACGGTGCTGTCGCCGAGATCGTCAGCGCAGTACGCGGCTAGAGCTGTAGCTGCTAACAGTGCAGGTCCCGCTCCGAAATAGACGGGACCTGCACTTGTCTGCTGGTGTGCGCCTATGCCGGTTGGCCGGGGAAAGCGCGCGTTGCCGGATCTTCACCGAGGGCGATACGCCAGTGCGCTTCCCGGGTCGCCGCGTCGTTCATCGCGGCCAAACCCATGCGCCGGACCTCGGCGATCTCAGCATGTTCGACGACACCGCGCCACGCGATTGCCGCATCAACTTCGATTTGAGCAGCTAGCTGTGCGGCTGCGATCGGGTCGGTCACGGGGAAGGGCATTGCATAACCTGCTGCGGCCACAGGAGGTTCGACGCCTGCCTCCTGGAGAACGCTGGTCGTGAAGTCGCGGCGCGAGCGGTGCGCTGCAAGCCCCTCAAGGACGAGCGTTGCCCGCTCTGGTGACGCGAACGCCGCGACGACGCCGTAGGCAAAGACGGAGCCGTGCTCGACCGCCAAAGCCTCCGCTAGGGCTTCGTTTTCGGTCTTCGTCATGGCAGCACGACCTCTCGTTGAACATGGCAGCACGCCGAGATCGACGCCATCAGACCAGCCCGGTACCCCGATAGTTCAGAGGTCAACTCCGCCGCGCTACTTGCTGATTCCTCAAGGAGGAGGCGGACACTGTCGACCGTGGCGACGACGGGTTTATCCGTCGCGGACGCTTCGGTGGCCTGCTCTGACGTTGTCGTCGGATCCGGTGCGAGACGGGAAATTTCAACCTCAAGGGCTTCCGCGTGCTCGGTTCGTTGGTTGGCGATGATCGTGAGTGCCGCAGCGAGTTCGGGTGCATCTGCTGCAGCCGCGGTGGCAGCGGCAGCATCGCGTTTAGCGAGTGCCAGCTGAGCGACCAACGGATCAATCTCCGGCTCGGGCTCTTCAGACGAACAACCAACAAGCGAGACGCCAGCAGTTCCGATAAGCATTGCGGCGGCGACACCACGCAAGAGGTGTCGGCGCGAAAACTGTGGCGGCAAAGGAGCGGACGAGTCTGCTGCAGAACCGGGCATGTGCACGGGTACATCGTGCCAGCAACTGGGAGCAATACCGGAATTGGGTGCGGTCACGGCGAGTGTGTCGGCCATAGTGGCTTCGGTGAGGTTGGGGACATGGTTGGTGACGAGGTTGGTCACGACCGGCGCAAACTAGCGTTACGCTTGTACGGCCGAACACCGCTGGCAGTCGGTAACGCTGTCCGCCCAACGACAACTTCAACGAGGAGCGCACGATGTCAATTCCTTCACGGGAGAGGATTAGTGAACTCGTCTCTGACCTGGTGGAACGTCAGGGATTTGATCTTGAAGATGTCGTGGTCACTTCGGCAGGTAGTCACAGCGTGGTACGCATCATGATCGATAGCGACCGGGGCGTCGGGCTTGACGCAGCAGCAGATCTGAGCCGAGAAATTGGCGAACTATTCGATTCATCCGCGAGTTTTGGTGAGGCGCCGTACACGTTGGAAGTGACGTCTCCCGGCATTGATCGGCCCCTGACGGAGCAGCGCCATTGGCGGCGAGCGCAGGGACGGCTCGCGAAGGTTGAACTCGCCGACGAGACGATCGACGCGCGAATCGGCCCGCTCAGCGGTGACGACATTGCTCTGGTGGTCGGTGGGAAACGTGCCCCGTCAGTGCGCACCGTGCCGCTCAGCGAGATCCGGCGCGCGCTCGTTCAGGTGGAGTTTTCCCGGCCCAGTTCCCGCGAGGTCGAACTCGCGGGCGGTGTCCTAGACGGGCGGGTGTCCCCGCTCGATGCGGACACCGATCTTGACGCGCTCGCTGACGAGAGCGCCACCCAACTTCCATCAGCGGAATCTGATGACACGATCGAGGACACGACGAAGGGTCAGGACAAATGAATATTGATATCGCAGCATTGCGCGCCATCGAGGCAGAGAAGGACATCCCTGCGGAGACGATCATCACCGCAATCCAGACTGCGCTGCTCACGGCATACCGCCACACCGACGGATATCAGCCGCACGCGCGCATCGACGTCGACACCAAATCTGGTGTCGTGCGGGTGATGGCCCACGAAGTCGATATCGACGGAAACATGGTCGGCGATGAATGGGACGACACCCCAGAGGGATTCGGCCGTATCGCCGCAACCACGGCCCGTCAGGTCATCCTGCAACGTCTGCGCGACGCTGAGCATGAGCGCAGTTTCGGTGAGTTCGCGACGCATGAGGGCGAAATTGTTGGCGGCGTTATCCAGCGTGACACGCGCGCTAATTCGCGCGGCATGGTGGTGGTTCGCATCGGCAGCGAGGCCAATGGCGCAGAGGGTTTGATTCCGCCTGCCGAGCAGGTTCCGGGCGAAAACTACGAGCATGGCGAGCGCCTCAAGTGCTACGTCGTTGGTGTCTCGCGCGGGCAGCGTGGCCCCCAGATCACGCTGTCACGCACCCACCCGAACCTGGTGCGCAAACTGTTCGCACTGGAGGTCCCTGAGATCGCTGACGGTTCAGTCGAGATCGTCGCGGTGGCGCGTGAGGCTGGCCACCGCTCCAAGATTGCCGTCGACTCGAAGGTTTCCGGTCTCAACGCCAAGGGCGCATGCATCGGTCCCATGGGGCAGCGGGTGCGCAACGTGATGAGCGAACTCGCGGGCGAAAAGATCGACATCATCGATTACGACGACAACCCGGCGAAGTTCGTCGGCAACGCACTGTCGCCGTCCAAGGTCGTGTCGGTGACGGTTGTCGACGAGGACGCACGAGCCGCACGTGTCATCGTTCCCGACTTCCAGTTGTCCCTCGCCATCGGTAAAGAGGGCCAGAATGCACGCTTGGCAGCCCGGTTGACCGGCTGGCGAATCGACATTCGTTCGGACGCTTCGCTTGCCCCACAAGGCTCAGACGACAACGCCCCGACCGGCGGATGACGGGCGAATGCGGAGATCGGGGCGAGTCGACGGTAGAGTGGTCAATGGTTCGACGCGAACTGGTGGTCTCAGCGCGCGCTGACACCGGAAAAGGTGCTGACAATGAGTACTGAAAGTGGTACTCCTGTTCATACCGATCCGGTGCGCACGTGCATTGGTTGCCGTAAGCGAGCGTTGGCCACCGATCTGTTAAGGATCGTGGTGGTGCGCGGTGATGCTCCTGGAAACCAGGGGCCAATCGTTGTCACTCCCGATCTGCGGCGCAGATTGCCAGGTCGTGGCGCATGGATGCACCTAGATCCGGAATGTCTGAGCTTGGCAGAGCGTCGCCGAGCATTCGGCAGAGCACTTCGAGTGTCTGGGCAACTGGACCTCTCCGCAGTCGATCAGCTGGTCGCTGCGCAGCAGCAGTGTTCTGTACAGGGCGACGTAGATCCCGCGGCAGAGTCGTTTGAACAGTAAGAACCCTTTCGAAGAGCTAGAACCTTTCGAAGAGACAAGGCACACACAAGTCATGAGCACACCGTGAAGCACCAGCGATGAGCGCCCATCGGAGATAACCCGAGGTCGTGCGGGCCCCTGTATCGGGGATGCCTCCTGCCCGACCTCATCAGTGAGGAGAGCAGTGGCAGGCAAAGCCCGCGTGCACGAGTTGGCAAAAGAACTCGGTGTCACTAGTAAGGAACTACTCGCAACGCTCAAGGAGCAGGGCGAGTTCGTAAAGTCCGCGTCTTCGACCGTCGAGGCACCTGTTGCCCGGCGGCTTCGTGAGTCGTTCGGGACCAGCGATTCAGATGCAGCAAAGTCCGGTGACGCTACGCCGTCACCCGCGAAGAGCTCTGCATCAGCAGCAAAAAGTGCAGATTCAGCCAGTGCAGCGAAGCCCGCTGCCAAGCCCGGCGCGCCCAAGCCTGGCGGTCCCCGCCCCGGCCCGCGTCCGGCAGCACCAGCAGCAGAGGTGCCAGCAGCACCGGCGGCACCCGCCGCAGAGCCTGCTGCGCCAGTAGAAAAGCCTGCTGCACCTGCCGCCAAGCCGGCAGCGGAAGCACCAGCAGCCAAGGCGGCCCCCGCGCCGTCGGCTGCTAAGCCAGGCGGACCGCGTCCGGGGCCGAAGACCCCGCGCGTCGGTAACAACCCGTACTCGACGGCAGCACCGGTAGAGCGTCCCGCTTCGCCGCGTCCGGGCCCGCGTCCCGGTCCTGCTGCCCGTCCGGCCCCCGGCCAGGGTGGGCCTCGTCCGGCACCGGGTCAGGGCGGTCCCCGTCCCGCACCGGGCCAGGGCGGTCCTCGTCCGGCTCCCGGTCAGGGCGGTCCCCGTCCCGCACCGGGCCAGGGCGGTCCTCGTCCTAGCCCCGGATCGATGCCTTCGCGTCCAAGCCCCGGCGCTATGCCGCAGCGTTCGGCGCGTCCGGCACCTGGTGGAGGTCGCCCGGGTCGTCCCGGCGGTGCTCCCGGCGGCGGTCGTCCCGGCGGCGGTGGCGGTTACCGCGGCGGCGGAGCCGGTGGTCCCGGTGCAGGCGCCCCAGCAGCTGGTGCACCCGCGGGTGGTTTCCGCGGTCGCCCCGGTGGCGGCGGTGGCCGTCCCGGTCAGCGTGGCGCAGCAGCAGGTGCGTTCGGTCGCCCCGGTGGTGCTCCGCGTCGTGGTCGCAAGTCGAAGCGGCAGAAGCGCCAGGAATACGATTCGATGCAGGCACCGGCAGTCGGTGGCGTGCGGTTGCCTCGCGGCAACGGCGAAACCATCCGTCTTGCTCGCGGCGCATCGCTGTCCGACTTCGCTGAGAAGATCGACGCGAACCCCGCATCGTTGGTCCAGGCCCTGTTCAACCTCGGCGAGATGGTCACGGCCACTCAGTCCGTCGGTGACGAGACCCTGGAGCTGCTCGGCAGCGAAATGAACTACGTCGTCCAGGTTGTGAGCCCGGAGGACGAAGACCGCGAGCTGCTCGACAGCTTCGACCTCACCTACGGCGAGGACGAAGGCACCGAGGACGATCTCGAACAGCGTCCGCCGGTGGTCACCGTCATGGGTCACGTCGACCACGGTAAGACCCGTTTGCTGGACACGATCCGTCAAGAAAACGTCCGTGAGGGCGAAGCTGGCGGCATCACCCAGCACATCGGTGCCTACCAGGTTGATACCAACCTCAACGGCGAAAACCGTCTCATCACCTTCATCGATACCCCTGGTCACGAGGCGTTCACCGCTATGCGTGCCCGTGGTGCGAAGGCAACGGACATCGCGATCCTCGTGGTCGCAGCGGACGACGGCGTCATGCCGCAGACCGTTGAGGCCATCAACCACGCGCAGGCAGCTGACGTGCCGATCGTGGTTGCGGTCAACAAGATCGACAAGGAAGGCGCTGACCCGGCGAAGATCCGCGGCCAGCTCACCGAGTACGGGCTTGTTGCTGAGGAGTACGGCGGCGAGACAATGTTCGTCGACATCTCGGCTAAGCAGGGTCTGCACATCGACCAGCTGCTTGAAGCTGTTTTGCTGACGGCAGACGCCTCGCTGGATCTGCGTGCTAACCCCGACATGGACGCACAGGGTGTCGCCATTGAGGCCCACCTTGACCGTGGACGTGGCCCGGTTGCCACCGTGCTCATTCAGCGCGGAACGCTGCGGGTTGGCGACTCGATCGTCGCTGGTGACGCATACGGTCGTGTCCGTCGCATGGTTGACGAGCACGGCGACGATGTCCTTGAGGCATTGCCGTCGCGTCCGGTTCAGGTGGTCGGTTTCACGTCGGTTCCCGGCGCTGGTGACAACCTCCTCGTCGTCGACGAGGACCGCATCGCCCGCCAGATCGCTGACCGTCGTAATGCGCGTAAGCGCAACGCGTTGGCAGCGAAGAGCCGCAAGCGCATCAGCCTGGAAGATCTGGATTCGGCTCTCAAAGAGACCAGCCAGCTCAACCTCATCCTCAAGGGCGACAACTCGGGTACGGTCGAGGCCCTCGAAGAGGCTCTGCTGGGCATCCAGATCGACGACGAGGTGCAGTTGCGCGTCATCGACCGCGGTGTCGGTGGCGTCACTGAGACGAACGTGAACCTGGCAGCAGCCTCGAACGCGATCATCATCGGCTTCAACGTCCGCGCGGAAGGCAAAGCTACCGAGCTGGCCAACCGTGAGGGTGTCGACATCCGGTACTACTCGGTGATCTACCAGGCCATCGACGAGGTGGAGAAGGCCCTCAAGGGCATGCTCAAGCCGATCTACGAAGAGGTCGAGTTGGGCAAGGCGGAGATCCGCGCGATGTTCCGCTCGTCCAAGGTCGGCAACATCGCTGGTTGCCTCGTCACCTCGGGAACCGTGCGTCGCAACGCCAAGGCTCGCCTGGTGCGCGACAACGCGGTAATCGCGGAAACCATCACGATCTCCTCGCTTCGCCGCGAGAAGGACGATGCGGTTGAGGTCCGGGAAGGCTACGAATGTGGTCTGACCGTCACGTACTCCGACATCAAGGTCGGCGACGTGATCGAGGCCTACGAGCTTCGTGAGAAGCCGCGCGACTAAGAACCGCGTTGCTACTGGCCCACAGACTATGGACCGGTAGTGAGTTCTTGCAGTAACGTGCCCTTTCCCTCACTCCATACGGCGTGAGGGAAAGGGCACGTTTTCAAGTTATGCAATGCTTCCTGTGTAACCGGGAAGTTGATCCTTGAAGGAGGACATCGTGTACGTGGGGGCGCTCGAGCTAGATATTTTGCTCGGTGACGTGCGGTCTTTGAAGGAAAAGCGGGCGATGATCAAGCCGGTGCTCGCGGAGCTGCGCAGGTTTGGTGTTTCGGCTGCTGAAACGGGGGAACAGGATCGCTTCCGGCGATCGATGTTGGGTGTGGTGCTGTGCTCGTCCGGTGTTGATCACCTGCATGAGGTGCTCGATCACTGCGAGCGACATGTTGCAGAGCGCCCCGAGCTGCAATTGCTCGCCGTCCGGCGCCGAGTGTTCGGACCAGACGACTGATTGGTCCAGACGACTGATCGGCCGGCGAACGACCGGGATGCTCCGGTGCGGCGCGGACCGGCACAATAGTAAAGACGACGCTGGATAGTTGAGCGCAGGTTGGATAGTTGAGTGCAGGGAGAGGAGACTGACGGTCATGGTGGATCCCGCCCGGGCACGTAAGCTCGCTAAACGAATTGGAACGATTGTCGCGACGGCCATTGATCACGAGATCAAGGATCCGCGGCTTGCGTACGTGACGGTGACCGACACGAAGGTCACCAATGATTTGCATGACGCCACCATCTACTACACGGTGATGGGCGCCGACCTCGATACTCCGCCGGATGTGGAGTCCGCGGCTGCTGGCTTGGAGAAGGCGAAGGGTGTTTTGCGCTCGAAGGTGGGTGCGGGCACTGGCGTCCGGTTCACTCCGACGCTGACGTTTGTGGCCGATACCGTCCCGGACACTGCGCGCCATATGGAAGATCTGCTGGCGCGGATGCGTGCTGCCGATGAAGAGCTGGCACGCGCGCGAGCTGGGGCGCAGCCTGCGGGTGACGCGGACCCGTACAAGACGCCTCGCGATGGCGACGATGAGGGTGACGAACCCGTAGCGGACGGACGCTGACACCGGCAATGAGCGATCGCGCTGGTGCATCCACGACCGAGGTACTTGAGACGCTTTCTGCGGCCACCTCGGTGACTGTGTTGTGTCACGTCCACCCGGACGCCGACACCATTGGCAGTGGTCTTGCGTTAGCTCTGGTGTTGGAGCGACGCGGCGTGCCGGTGCAGGTGTCGTTTGCCGAACCTGGCGCTTTGCCCGAGTCCATGTCGACGTTGCCTGGCACGCACCTCCTCGTCACCCCTGATCAGGTGCGCGAGGAGGTTGACGTGCTGGTCACTGTTGACTGCGGTAGCGCAGGGCGCTTGGGTGGCTTGGCGAGTCGGCTGGCTGGCGCTGGTACCTCCATCGTCATTGACCATCATCGGTCCAACACAAGGTATGGCGATCTCAACCTCGTTGATGATGCGGCCGAGGCAACGGTTGCCGTGCTGACTCGTCTTTTCGACGAGTGGGGCGTGGAGATCGATCGCGAGCTCGCCTATTGCTTGTATGCGGGTTTGGTGACGGACACGGGCTCTTTCCGCTGGGTCCGGCCCGGCACCCACTTGCTGGCCGAGCGGCTGCTCGACACCGGGATCGACAGTGCCGATATTGCGCGTCGACTCCTCGATACTCACCCGTTTGGTTGGCTACCGATGCTGTCCGCAGTATTGGGGTCAGCGACGCTTGTCCAGGAAGCGGTCGGCGGCCGCGGCCTGGTGTACGCGGTGATTCGTCGTAGTGATGTTGGTGGTTTGCGTTCGGAGGAGATCGAGAGCGTCATCGATATCGTCCGCACAACCGCGGAAGCGGACGTTGCCGCGGTGTTTAAGGAAACGGTCTCTGGCGCCTGGTCGGTGTCGTTGCGGTCGAAGACGGATCCCTCCCTGCCCGGCATCGACGTGTCCGTGGTTGCTGGACAGCTCGGCGGTGGGGGACACCGAGCAGCTGCGGGCCTCACGTCGACGAAGCCGCTCGACGACCTCATCGCTGACCTTCTCGCAGCTCTTGGCTAAGCCTGAAGCTCAGCCAGAATCGGGGCCAGAAATAGCGCCGCCGACAACAGCACGTCGTGTCTTCGGTCTGGCGTTACCGGCACTCGGGGTTTTAGCGGCAGAGCCGCTGTACCTACTCTTCGACGTCGCTGTGGTGGGGCGCCTCGGGGCGCTACCACTCGCAGGCCTTGCCGTCGGCGGGCTCATCCTGGCGATGGTCAGCACACAGTTGACGTTTCTGTCGTACGGGACGACCGCGCGATCGTCGCGGCGCTATGGAGCGGGTGATCGAAGTGGCGCTGTCACTGAGGGCGTTCAGGCCACCTGGTTAGCGGTCATCGTCGGGTTGATTCTGGTCGCGGCCGTGCAGATGTTCGCCGCACCTATTGTCGGGGTAATCGCGGGGGACAGCGATATCGCGGACGCCGCGGTCGGGTGGTTGCGCATCGCGATCTTTGGGGTGCCGCTGATCCTCATCAGCATGGCGGGCAACGGTTGGATGCGCGGCGTCCAGAACACGATCCGTCCCTTGCGATTCGTGGTGGCCGGGCTCGGCCTTTCTGCCGTCTTGTGTCCGATGTTGGTGCACGGTTTGTGGGGTGCGCCGCGGATGGAACTCGACGGCTCCGCGGTAGCGAACGTCGTTGGTCAGTCTCTAACAGCTGCGCTGTTTGTGGGCGCACTCGTGGCGGAGAAGGCGCCGCTTCGGCCGCAGGCGACAATCATGTTGGCTCAGGTCGTCATGGGTCGAGACCTCATTTTGCGTAGCCTCGCATTCCAGGCGTGTTTCGTCTCGGCAGCGGCCGTCGCTGCACGATTCGGTGCGGCGGCAGTGGCCGCTCACCAGGTGGTCCTGCACCTGTGGAACCTGGTCGCGTTGACGCTGGATTCGCTGGCCATTGCCGCTCAAACACTGATTGGTGCCGCACTTGGTGGCGGACGGTCAGCGGCAGCGCGCCAGTTAGCCCGGCAGATCACCGTGTGGTCGACCGGCTTCGCTGTGTGGCTGGCGGTGCTGTTCGCAGCCGGTCACCACGTGATGCCGCGCCTGTTCACTTCGGATGCGGACGTCCTCGGCCAGATGGGCAGCGCTTGGTGGTTTTT
>JAAYXN010000481.1 GCA_012515885.1 Rhodococcus sp. (in: high G+C Gram-positive bacteria) | reverse complement strand
TTTTCCCCGGACTGACCTCACGGGCTATGTGCCAACGCTACCATCCGTCACCTCGAAGCGACGCGTTTGCAGCGTCCCGATAGATGACGTTGAGACGGAATTGTTGGGAAAGCCTCGACCGAAAATGAGTAATGTTACCGATGCGTCCACGAGATCCGTACCTCATAGTGCGAGGAGGCACGCTGACGTCATCGCGGAGGCCTCCCATGAATAACACCCGCTTTGATTCACTGGCTAGGACGTTTCGCACCCGACGCGCCGCCAGCAGCGCGATTGCCGGTGGCCTTACCGGCCTGCTGGGCATCACGCAGGTGCATGATGCTGACGCTGCTCCCTGTCCGAAAGGCAAGAAGCGGTGCGATGGCACATGCATCCCCAAACGCGGCTGCTGCAAGACCGCCGACTGCAGGCCCAAGAACAGCGGTCAGGTCTGCCGGAAGAATCGCTGCGTCTGCCCCGGCGGCATGAAGCGCTGTGGCAAGCGGTGCGTGCTCAAAGCGGCCACCTGTCCTCCGAAACCGGATGCGTCCTGCCCTCCCGGGAGCGGAGTAACGTCCACTAGCACCAACACCCGGATTGCTCAAGTCTTTACTGAGCCGAACGGCGGGCGCCTCACCGCGGTGGCGATGAGGTTCGCCAATGCTTCGGCAGCCACCACCGGCCTCTATGAGTTTCGGGTGCAGACCGTCAACCCGACGACCGGCGTTCCCGAGGGAAAGATTCTGGGTGGGGTGACGCGCTCTGCGAACACGATCTCGGCCACCGCGCCCACCTTGGTGCGTTTCGACTTGCCGGTGCCGATCCAGTTGCTGCCCGGCCGGCAGTATGCGCTCGTGCTAACCCTGTTTGGCACAGGGAGTTGGTTTACGGAAACTAGCGCGCCGGCCGAATGTCCGGGCGGCGATTACTTCTTCGCTCCGCTCACCGACTCGTTTGTGCATGTTGCCGCAGTAATTCCGTATCAGACATTCGTCAGATCCTGACGCCGCCCCGGGGGCGCTGAGGGTGATGGACGATCCATGCCGAATGATCCAGCCGGAGAGCCGGTTGCCGCCCGTTCCGTCCAGGTCAATACACCGAAAATTTTGAAGCCACGAAGCCAGGGCAGGTATCCTGCCCCGGCTTCGTCCTCCTCAAGTCTCATAACCCGGGCGGCGCTGCTCAGCCACCAGAAGGATCGAACACCGGGCGCCGCGCGGCGTTCCACAAATAGATAGCGCCGAAAGGCCGACATTCGACAAGGAGATGATGTGCATGTTCACCATCGACGCCAACACTGACTTCGGAGCGCGTGTGCTACGCCGCCTGCGAGATGAGCAGGTGCTCTGGTTGACCGTGGTTGATCGCAAGAACGCCCCTCGCTCGATGCCGGTCTGGTTCCTATGGGATGGCGAGACCATCCTGATTTACAGCCAGCCGAACCAACTCAAGATTCGCAGCATTGAGGCGAATCCCAACGTCGACCTGCATTTCAACAGTGATCCCGGTGGGGGCGATGTCGTCGTCCTGCTGGGGCAGGCCCGGGTCGCGCCGGACGCGCCACCGGCGGTGGACAACGCACCGTTCGTGGAGAAGTACCACGAACCGATCGCCGGGCTCGGCATGACGCCCCAGTCGTTCAGCGACAGCTATTCGACCCCGATCCTCGTGACCCCGACCCGGCTCTGGGGCTTCTGAGCCCGATCCGGTTGTCCACGGCGGGGCGTGCCAGACTCGGTGCACCCCGCCGGGGTGTTTCCAGCGGGTGAAGGTTGCCAGGTGAGCTCATGTTGTCTGCAGCA
This sequence comes from Rhodococcus sp. (in: high G+C Gram-positive bacteria), assembly GCA_012515885.1. Lineage (GTDB taxonomy): Bacteria > Actinomycetota > Actinomycetes > Mycobacteriales > Mycobacteriaceae > Rhodococcus_F. Next base: position 614 of record JAAYXN010000481.1, on the reverse strand, counting down.
CCGGCGGGCACTCACGCCGGTTACCGGGTTGCGTTGCTTGTATAGGGCAAACGTCACCTGTCAGGCATGAGGAGGTTGCCGTATGTTCTCGATTGACCCGAATACAGACCACGGCGCGCGGGCACTGCGCCGGTTGGAAACAGAGGAAGCAATCTGGATCACGGTGGTCGATAGCACGAACACTCCACGCTCAACTCCGGTCTGGTTTCTGTGGGACGGGGAGAAGGTCGTGATCTACAGCGAGCCCGGGTCGTTCAAGGTTCGCTGTATCAAGCGGAACCCCCGCGTCAATCTGCACTTCAGCGCCGATGAGCAGGGGCACGATGTCGTCGTCCTCACCGGCGATGCCCGGATCGCGAATGAGCCGCGCCTGGAGGACCTTCCGGCCTACACTGAGAAATACGCTGAGGCGGCCGCCCGGCTGGGCACCACCCTCGAAGAACTCGCCAGAACGTACTCGGCGGCGATTATCGTGACACCGGATCGCCTGTCGGGGTTCTGATCAAATGAGCGCCAGGAGTTGGTGCAGGTCGGTGATGCGGGGCTCCGGGCCTGATAAGTGATCGGGTCCGAGGTTGGCCCGGTCGATCCAGACGCCGCGCAGGCCGGTGTTG
>JAAYXN010000480.1 GCA_012515885.1 Rhodococcus sp. (in: high G+C Gram-positive bacteria) | reverse complement strand
CTCCGACCGCCTTAGCGACTGGCGGAGGGAACGCGTTGCCGACCTGGCGGTAGGCGTTCGTCTTACGGCCGGTGATATGCCACTCCGGTGGAAATCCTTGGATACGAGCAGCCATTTCTACCGTGAGCCGAGGCATCCCATCGAATCCAGGTTCCGGCGCTTCCTCCGCGATTGTTTTACCGTTCACGCCTAGCACTTCCCACGCCCGGCGGGCACGCGTCGGACCGAGGTCAGGACCGCCATGTTTCTTCGATCCGCCGACAAGCGTCGGTGCGATCGTGTTGGCCTGCTGCGCCCACGCGTCCGCGCCTTCCCAACCGTTTGCCGCCATGAGATCGCGCAATGCTTCCCCGACGGTGGGCGGTGCGGAGGTATGCGGGGTTGGCCATTCGAATGTTGCTCCAAGATCCTTTCTCAACGCAACGAAGACAACCCTGGGACGCAACTGCGGAACACCGAAATCGGATGCGTGGAGCAGTGTCCATGCAGGTGTGTAGCCCAATGCTTCGAGCTGCGCATCAACGTCAGCGCGGTACGGTTCGAAAACTGAATCCAAAAGCCCCCGCACGTTCTCAAGCATGACGGCGCCAGGACGCAGTGCCCCCACCAGTTCGATGGCACGGGGAAATAGATCCCGTTCATCGTCAGCGCCAAGCTGGCGACCTGCTTTTGAAAACGGGGGGCAGGGAACGCCACCCGCGAGGAGATCGACACCCTCGAAGCCAGCAGGATCCCACTCGTGGAGATCCTGTTCGATGACATTCCACTCAGGTCGGTTTGCACGCAGCGTTGCGCACGCATGCTTATCGATTTCTACGACTGCGTTGTGCTCGAATCCGGCTTGCTCAAGACCAAGCGCCTGACCACCCGCGCCGGTACAAATCTCAACCGATGTCAGCAACCGCTTCTCCTACCTGTAAGTGCTCCTAGAGGAGCCTAGCCTCGCATCACACCTGCCCATCGCAGACATGCGTTGCGATTAGCCGGTCAGCCGGTTGTGTGGCGTTGAGCTGCGACAAACATCGAGACTTGATGCTGCCATGTGGCACCGACAAGTTTTTGCAGACGCCTACAGCGGCAGTTGGTTCACAGCATCCGTACGCAGGTCACCAGGGCTAACGATGCAATACACACACCAGCAGGTGAGCCGCGGCGCCACCAGCCGAACGCCAGAATCGCTGCCAACACCAGCACCACGCCGACCCCTTGAATCCCCGACGGGACGGTCAGGGTAGCGCCCGGCAACCCCGCCGCGCGGCGGGCCACCTCAAGAATCCACCACAGCGGCGGGCCCGTGCAGGCCAGCAGCAGCGACGCACCACCCACACTGAGCACGCCCACCAGCGCAGCAACCACCCCCACTACGGTGATAAACGCGACCACCGGGGCAACCGCGATATTCGCCGCCACCGACACGATGCTGACCGTCCCCGTCATCGCCGCCACAATCGGCGCCGTCACCACACACGCCGCCAACGACACCGAGAACACCTCCGCCACCCCGCGCGGCCAGCCACGCTCACGCAACCACGCCACCCACACCGGCGCCACGGCAATCAGTGCGGCCGTCGCCGCGACCGACAACGCGAAACCGAAATCAACAGCAAGGCCCGGCCACACCGCCAACAGTGCGATCACCGATACCGCAAGCGCGGGCATCGCCTGCTTCGACCGGCCCGCCACCAACGCCAGGAGCGTCACCGCGCCCATCGCTGCCGCTCGCACCACGCTCGGTGACGGGCGCGCCACAATCACGAACGCCACCAAGGCGATGCCCGCAAGCACCGCGCCGGTGCGTGGCCCAATGCCCACCCCACGCACCACAAGCAGCACCGCACCTAAAACGATGCTGACATTGGCGCCGGAGACCGCCGTCAAATGCGCCAAACCCGAAGCGAAGAAGTCAGTCTTCGTTTCCGGCAATTGGTTCGACACATCCCCAACCACCAGGCCAGGTAGTAGCCCCGCGGCAGCGGGAGGAAGCGCACTCTGCGCCGCGGAAGCCAATCGCTGGCGTATGTCCGCCGCCCACTGTTGATATCGGGGTGGGCCACTGACGGAGACAATGTCACCGGACGGCCGGAAAATGGCCACCGTCATTCCCGCCCTCGTCGGTTCGCTGAGCCTGCCTCGCGCCACCACTTCGTGTCCGGGAATCAGTGCCGCCCAATTGTCTCCGCTGGCGAACACCGTGATCTCGCCCCCTGTTTGCACACTGCCCTGCGGGGTTTCCACAGTGGTTGCCCGCGCCAGAATCATCCGTTGACGAGGGTTCGACGACACCGCTTTCGGATCATCCGTAATTTCCAGCGTCAGCGTCGCGACCGAACCTTCCCGCGCCAGCTGCGCTACCGCGGACGATTCGGCGGCATCCACTCGCGCAGCCGCGCCGCCCGCGAAGCACGACAGGAAAAGAGCGACAGCGCCGATAAGGAAAAGATGTTCCGTTCGTCCACGATTTAGCGAAACAGCAAGCACAACAAGGGCCCCCAAGGCGGCACTGACTGCAAGTAGTGCCGCAACACCAGGCCCCCACAGCAGCGCGATCGCTGTCGCGGTCCACGCGGCCGCTGCGAACGGCACCAGCCGAAGATCCAGACCCCGATCCAGATCCGACGGTGGACCCTGATGTGTCGGTGCCGATCTCTGCATCACCCGTCCACTCCCCCTGCCCGACAGAGTTGTCGTACACGAAACCGTCACACGCGAACGAGTGGTCGTATCTTTTCCACTCGCGCCGGGCCGATGCCGTCGACATTCATGAGTTGATCGATGGACGTGAATTTTCCGTTCCGCTCACGCCAACTGATAATCGCGCTGGCGGTCACCGGACCCACTCCGGGCAGTGTTTCCAACTCGGCAGCGGTCGCGGTGTTGAGGTTGATCGGGCCCGCAGCACTCTGCGTCGAACCACCGGGTGAGCTGCCGAAGCTTGAGTTTTCCGACGACGTCGTCGAACTCGATGGGGGTCGATGCGGGTCTGGGCTACCCACCACTACCTGATCTCCGTCCGCCAGACGCTGTGCCAGATTCAGGCTCAGTGTGTCTGCACCGGCGATCACTCCCCCGGCTGCGGCGAGGGCGTCCGCAACCCTGTCTCCGTCAGTCAAGTGCACTATTCCTGGTGCGTGCACGAGCCCTACGACGGACACCACGATCTCGCTCGGCGGTGTGATCGCCGCGGGATCAACTGTTTCCGCGGCACCGGTCGTGTCCCCCGTCGCTCCAGAAACAGTCGAGTCTGACGCACCCGTCGTCAACACTCCGGCTTGAGCGACGGGAACGGGAGGAACTGCGGGTAGTGAATCGTCGCGCCACACGGCGAATCCCACGGCCACGACGATGAGTAGCCCGACCGCGATCATCGCGATCGCCGCCGCATGGGTGGTCGTCACGCGTGATCCGCGCCAGTGTTCGGGCAGCCATTGCCCGCGTAGCAGCGCTGCACGATCCGCGCTACTGCCGGGCGGCGCCGAAACGTCGTCCCACTCGTCGTCGTGGCGAGGTTCTCTGTCGCGGAGCCCCGGTGAGAATTCTTCAGTCCCCATAGCTGCGCACGCTAACGCGCGCACCTACCGGAAACTGGGCTCGCAGGGCCCCGCAGAAAAAGTCTGTGGATTAACGCGAGCCTGGGGATAACTCGGCGGTTTCCTCGGCATACGGGCGTACAACCACGCCGAGCGCACCGGGACCGACATGGACACCGAGTACAGTGTCGGCCTCTTTCACGCTGATCTCGCCGAGATTGCTGATCCGCTCGCGTAGACGCTCAGCAAGCGTCTCCGCCCGCTCGGCAGCAGCGAAGTGGTGGACAGCGACATCAACCTTTGCTTCACCAGCCGCATCGACCGCGGCGTCAACCAGTTTCGCGCGCGCCTTCGTACCCGTCCGCTGCTTATCACGCACCACAAGTTTTCCGTCCCGCACATGCAGGACAGGCTTAATCGACAGCGCCGTACCGAGTAGCGCGGCAGCCGCGCCCACGCGTCCACCGCGTCGCAGATGCTCAAGACTGTCCACCATGAAGAGGCACGAGGACCGCTCGGCAGCATCAACTGCCGCGGCCTCCACGGCATCAATATCCTCGCCGCGCGCGGCGGCATCGGCAGCAGCAATCGCGGCAAATCCAAGCCCCATCGCCACCGACTCGGAATCGATGACGCAGACAGCACCATCAAAATCTTTGGCGGCGTTGCGGGCAGCCACCCACGTGCCGGAGAGCTGCTGGGAAATATGCACCGCGACAATGCCGTCAACATCGTCGCGTTCAAGGACCCGGCGATAGATTGCCCGAAGCTCCGCAGGCGACGCCCCCGCAGTGGTGGCCCCAGTCAGATCGTCCGGCATCTCATCAACACCGACCCGGTAATCCTGACCGTCGTGCAACACGTGCAGGGGTGCTACTTCGATGCCCCAGCGGCCGCAGTCTTCGGCGGTCAAGCACGCCGACGAGTCCGTGACTACAGCGATGTTCACCGGGCCACCTCACTGTGGCTATCGCCGGCAGCGTGATCTCGATCAGCGCGAAGGATCTCAAGCACTGCTGCCGCGACGCGCTCATGCCCGCGCCAACTCCAGTGAATGCCATCAGGATTAGCTGAACCCGAAAAAATATCGTCGTGGACGGCAGCAGCGAGATCGACCAGCGGCACGTCCTTCGTATCCGCCCACCGCGATACTGCTGTCACGGCAGCTTGTCTGCCCGGGTGCGCTTTTCCGTACGCGTCGCTGTTGTGCACGGCCGGGAGAGTACCCACAATTGGCATTCCCAAACGGACGTATTCGAGTGCGCCCCTAATCTTTTCGAGATAGTCGACGCTCACCGATGGGGGCAAGGCGACCGGCCAACCTAAAGGTGACAGGCGCGGCTGCATCCACTGATATCCGGCACGCAGTATTTGACGGAGCCGCGCGGGGCGGACGTAACGTAGTTGCTCACGCAACGGTGTGGGCAGCGGAGATGGCAAAGAATCCATGCCGCCTACCGCGAGCACTACAGCCCCGGCGCGCGGTATGGCCGCCCACACCCGGGGGTCCTGGGTCAGTGCCCACCACGCGTCCCGACTGGTCCATCCGATCCTGGCTACCAGTTCGAGATCCCAATCGAGTTCGCGCGCAACGATATTGGGCCAGATGCGCGGGTCATCGGCGGGCACACCCCCTTCGGGTCCGTAGTACGAGAGGGAGTCACCCAACACCAGCAACACTGGACGTTGACTGGTGCCGGGGTGACGGTCGCGGCTCTCGTCAGAGGATGTCATTCGCCACATTCGACGACGCATTCCAGACGTCCAGTCGCCATGTCGTCGTTTCTCGCTCTGGGACGGGATGCGAACTCAGCTGGACCCAACTGGTGTTTCCTAAACCGCCGAACATCGGCCAGTGGTCGATCGGTAGGTCCAGCAGTGCCGCGGTGAGGGCAGCGATCAGGCCGCCGTGCGCCACCATTACGAGGGGGCGTTCACCCCACTGCGGGAACTTCATGTGAGCGTCAGCGACGGCGGGAAGCGAACGCCGCGCCACGTCGACACGGCTCTCACCGCCGGGTGGAGTGAAGGTGGAATCCCCGCGCCACACGAGCCTGGCTCCGGGATCTCGCGCATCGACTTCGTGGTGCGTGAGCCCCTGCCAGCGACCCAGGTGCGTTTCGCGAAGGCGGTCATCGACCTGAACTGGCAGCCCCGAGCTGTCCCCCAATGCCACGGCGGTATCGAATGCGCGCCGAAGGTCAGAGGAAATGATCGCGACAGGTTCACGCTCGGCGAGGACCACTGCGGCTGCTTTGGCTTGCGCGCGGCCGAGCTCGCTGAGCTCAGTATCGAGCTGGCCCTGCATACGGTTGGTGGCGTTGTATTCGGTCTGGCCGTGCCGCAGCAGGATCAGCCGACGGATTCCGTCTCCGGCTGGCGTCACTGCGCCTCATCTTCCGTCAGTCCGTCATCGTCGCTGTCGGCGAGCACGGGCGGCGTGGATGCTGATTCGCTCAGTCCCTCGATGTCGAGCGCCGGGCAGTCCTTCCACAAGCGGTCGAGCGCGTAGAAGTTGCGCTCCTCGCTGTGCTGAACGTGTACGACGATGTCGACGAAGTCGAGCAGTGCCCACCGGCCCTCGCGGGTGCCTTCGCGTCGAACCGGCTTATGACCGGCCTCACGAAGCCGATCTTCAATGTTCTCGAACACCGAATTGACCTGACGCTCGGTGGACGCCGAGGCGATGACGAAGCAGTCCGTAATCACCAGCTGGTCGGAGACGTCGAGCACCACGATTTCGGTGGCCAGCTTCTCGTCCGCGGCAAGGGCTGCAATGCGGGCCATTTCGATAGCCTCGGGTGTTGCACTCACTTGGTGGGCCTTCTCTCACTTGTTCTTGTCAGGACCCGATGCGGGTTCTGACACTGTTGCCCCACCATCGGCGCGGGCGAGGTTTTTTGGCCGGTACAGGTTGCGTTTGGAGATGTACTGCACCACCCCGTCGGGAACCAGGTACCACACTGGTCTGTCTTCACTGGCTCGTCGACGGCACTCTGTCGACGAGATGGCGAGTGCGGGGATCTCTAGCAGCGTCACCGCGTCGGGTGGGAGCTGCGCAAGATGCGCGGCCAGATGCTGGGTGTCGAGGTCAAACCCTGGACGCGAGACCCCCACAAATTTAGCGAAGGAAAACAGTTCCTCCCAATTCTGCCAGGACAGGATGTTCGCGAGGGCGTCCGCACCGGTGATGAAGAACAGTTCCGCATCCGCGTGGGTAGCGCGCAGATCACGCAGGGTATCGACGGTGTAGGTGACTTTTTCTCGATCGACGTCGACGCGGCTCACCGAGAACCGTGGGTTGGAGGCGGTGGCGATGACCGTCATCAGATAGCGGTCCTCGGCCGGGCTGACCGAGCGCCCCTCCTTCTGCCATGGGCGACCGGTGGGAACGAACACGACCTCGTCGAGCTGGAAACGGTCCGCGACCTCACTGGCAGCAACGAGGTGACCGTGATGGATCGGATCGAACGTTCCGCCCATGATCCCGATACGACGTGGGACGCTGCCCGGCGTGCCTGCCCCTAGCGGGGCGGGCGCGGTGCCCCCACTCGTCTCGATGCTCACAGAAAGTGAGTTTACTTCGATCACACAGGTAGCAACCCAGCGACTACCGCAGCCAGTTGCGCGGCAGTGCGGCACTCGTACATACCCACCACCTCGCGGTAGACGTTGGCTGCCGAATCTCCCGTTCCCCACTGGCCGCGCGGTTCCGGATTGAGCCAGTAGGTGTGGCGGGCGGTGGAGACCATTCGCGCCAGCGCGCCAATGTTGGGATCACGGTAGTTTGTGCGGCCGTCACCCAGGATCAGTACCGAGCTACGCGGAGTAACAGCGGACGAAAAACGCTCCGCAAACACGGCGAATGAGTGCCCGTAATCGGAGTGCCCGTCATAGGTGACGAGCGTTGCTTCACGCACCATGCGGCTCATCGCCACACCCAGGTCTGAACCGGCCTCGAAGAAGCGGGTGACTTCGTCCGTGGAGTCAATGAACGCGAAGATCCGCACCCGCGAAAACTGTTCGCGTAGCGCATGCACCAGCAGCAACGTGAAGTGGCTGAACCCCGCAACCGACCCTGACACGTCACACAGGATGACAAGTTCGGGTCGCGCGCGACGCGGCTTGCGCTGCACCAAGTCAATCGGCACACCGCCCGTCGACATCGACTTACGTAGGGTGCGTCGCAAATCAATCGCGCCAGAGCGGCCACGCGAACGCCGTACCGCCAATCGACTTGCCAGCAGCCGCGCCAACGGAGCGACGTTGCGGCGCAACGTTGTTAGCTCGGTATCGGAGGCGCGCAGAAAGTCGATATTTTCCGCGGCTTGCGGCACACCGTAATTCGCGACGCGTTCACGCCCTAGAGTTTCGGCGGAACGTCGCCTCGTCTCGTTCTCGACGAGGGATTTGAAGTCGGCAAGGCGCTGCGCTGCAGCGCGAAGAGCGACCTCCGACTCGTAGTCACCTGAGGGTTTACTTTCGTCCGGCTCCGCAGCTCCCTGATCGCCCAGGAGGCCGTTGAGGACCTTCTCCAGGATCTGGCTGGGCGAGAGATCACGCATCGCCTGATACGCCGAAAACGATTGCCCCGACGCCGAGGTGTAGCTGCCGAGTTCTTCCACCAAGATGGTGACAAGTTCCTGCAACTGCTGCGCCGCTTCCGGCGAATCGTCAGCAAGGAGAGCTGCGATCACGTCCTGCAGCTTGTCGATGTCGATGTTGTCGTTCTCGTCGCGCGGCACCACCGATTCGGCGCCAGCCGCCGCTGAGCGGCTACCGATTGCCGCCGGGAACCACAGATCGAACAGCGCATCGTACGTCGCGCGATGGGTGGGTCGACGCAGCAGCGCGCACGCGAGACCTTCCCGCAACGACTCGCGATCAAGCAGATTGAGCGCCGACATCACATGCCCGGCATCGACGGTTTCCGACGGACCCACTTCGATGCCGCGGCGCCGCAACGCCTCCACAAAATCGACGAGGTGCCCCGGCAACCCGTACGGCGACGGGCGTCCACCTGGACGGACCGACCCCTGTGCTGACATCGCGACGGCCCCCGCTCTAATTCAGCCGCAACTCGGCGGCGGCACGCTCTTGATCTGAGCGATGTTTGAGAATCACACCCAGTGTTGCGCGCACCGCGTCGTCGTCGATGGTGTCGAGCCCAAGAGCGAGCAGCGTGCGGCCCCAGTCGATGGTTTCCGATACCGACGGCACCTTCTTGAGCTGCATCGAACGCAACACGCGGATCGTGCGCACCAACTGCTGCGCCACAAATTCGGGAAGCTCCGGCACCCGGCTCGCGAGGATCTTGCGTTCCAGCTCGGCATCGGGGAAATCCAAATGCAAATACAGGCAGCGACGTTTCAGTGCCTCCGACAACTCGCGGGTGGCATTCGAGGTGAGCACGGTGAACGGTCGACGAGTCGCAGTGATCGTGCCCAGTTCGGGAACCGTCACCGCGAAATCGCTGAGCACCTCAAGGAGCAGTCCCTCGATTTCGACGTCGGCCTTGTCGACCTCGTCAATCAACAGAACAGTCGGGTCATCACGACGAATCGCTGTGAGTAGTGGACGCGACAGCAGGAACTCCTCTGAAAAGACGTCCGCTTTCGTTGCGTCCCAGCCGGCGTCCTGCGCGGACTGAATCCGAAGAATCTGCTTCGCGTGATTCCACTCGTAGAGCGCGCGCGCCTCATCGACACCCTCGTAGCACTGCAACCGAATGAGTTCCGCCTGCGCGGTAGCCGCGACAGCCCGCGCAAGCTCGGTTTTACCGACGCCAGCGGGACCTTCAATCAGCAGCGGCTTGCCGAGTCGATCCGCCAAGAAAACCGCTGTCGCCGTTGCCTTGTCAGCAAGATAGCCGGTCTCAGCGAGTCGGCGAGCGACGTCGTCGACATCTCCAAAAATGGGGCGGGTGGCTGGTAACGCTCGGTCCACGCGTAGCTCCTGATTAGTCAGTCAGTCTCGTCGGTAGAAGTCTTGTCTCAGTGGGCTTTACACCGGACGGGTGTGTCCGTCGCCCCACACGATCCACTTGGTTGACGTCAGTTCCGGTAGGCCCATCGGTCCACGCGAATGGAGCTTCTGGGTCGAGATGCCGATCTCGGCGCCGAACCCGAACTGCTCGCCGTCGGTGAAGGCGGTAGACGCGTTGACCATGACGGCGGCCGCATCCACGCGCGTGGTGAATTCGCGGGCTGCCGCAAGGTCGGTGGTGATCACCGCTTCGGTGTGCCCGGTGCCGTACTGGTCGATGTGCTCGACGGCGGCGTTCAGGTCGTCAACGACTTTCAACGCAATATCGAGCGTCAGATATTCGCGTGACCAGTCGTCCTCGGTAGCCGGAACCAAGCCGGGAAGATCCCCATGCACGACGACGCTCTGTGCGGCGAACGCTTGCAGAAGCTGCGGCACGGCAGTGTCCGCGATCGCGGCATCAATGAGCACTGTCTCGGCGGTGTTGCAGACGCTGGGGCGGCGCGTCTTCGAGTTGAGAAGCACCTTCTCTGCGACGTCGAGGTCTGCGGCGGAGTGAATGTAGACGTGGACGTTTCCGACGCCCGTCTCGATTGTCGGCACGGTCGCATCACGCACCACAGCGTCAATTAGTCCCGCTCCCCCACGCGGAATGACCACATCCACTAGGCCGCGCGCTTGAATCAGATGCGTCACCGAGGACCGGTCGTCGCTGGGAAGAAGCTGGACCGCGTCAGCGGGCAGCCCGGACTCGGTGAGCGAGTTGCGAAGCACCTCGACGAGTGCAGCGTTGCTGCGGGCAGCCGACGACGAGCCGCGAAGCAACGCAGCGTTGCCGGACTTGAGTGCGAGACCGAAAGCATCGACAGTGACGTTGGGCCGCGCCTCATACACCATGCCCAACACGCCGAGCGGGACCCGAACCTGACGCAATTCCAGTCCGTTAGGCAGGGTCGATCCGCGCACCACCTCACCGATCGGGTCGGGTAGCCCCGCTACCTGACGCAAACCGGCCGCAATACCTGCGATGCGTTGGGAGGTGAGCCGCAACCGGTCCAGCAGAGATTCCTCTGTGCCTGACTCGCGCGCAGCGTCGACGTCGGCGGTATTGGCAGCGAGGACGGTGTCTGTGGCAGCGAGGACCGCGTCAGCGGCGGCATTGAGAGCTGCGTTCTTTTCCAGCGTCGTCAGCAGCGCGAGACGCTTCGACGCCACGCGGGCGCGCCGGGCAGCAGCGTGCACGACGTCGCGCACTGTCGCTGCCGGGTCACCATTTTCCGGTTGCCCCGTCGCCGCCTGAGCAGCAGAGTTGGAACCGGCTGAGTTCGACGCAGTCACCGCAGTCATACCTACAGACTATCGACCCAGCTAGGTCCCTGCCGAAGCGGTAGTGCCCGCGACTAAAGGCGATGCGGTGAGTGTTGTCGGTGATCTCAGGCACGATGGCAACCATGACGAACGCGCAGCGCGATTCCTCTTTACCGGCCACGACCGCCCCCACCGCACTGGACTTACGACCAGTTGCGGAAGGGCTCCTGCGTGAACTCGCGCATCCGGACGCTGTCCTGCGCGATGACCAGTGGGCGGCTATTGAGGCACTCGTCGTCCATCGCCGCCGCGCCCTGGTGGTGCAGCGCACCGGCTGGGGTAAATCTGCCGTGTACTTCATCGCCGCGCGGCTACTGCGCCAGCAGGGCTATGGACCGGCCATCATCGTGTCCCCGCTGCTCGCCCTCATGCGCAACCAGGTTGCCGCTGCCGAACGCGCCGGAGTGCGCGCCGCGACGATCAACTCCGGCAACATCACCGAATGGGAAGACATACACGCCCAGATTTCGGCAGGCGAGATCGACGTCCTCCTCGTCAGCCCGGAACGCCTCAACAACCCGGATTTCCGCGACAACGTCCTGCCCACCCTTGCCGCCAATGCCGGGCTCGTCGTTGTCGACGAAGCGCACTGTGTCTCCGACTGGGGCCACGATTTCCGTCCCGACTACCGCCGTATTCGAACTCTCCTCGCTTCCCTGGGTGCGAACATTCCGGTCCTTGCCACGACCGCCACGGCAAATGACCGTGTCGTCACCGATATCGCCGCCCAACTGGGGGTGGGTGAAAGCGTCACTTCTGACGACCCAGATGGCGGCACGCTCGTTCTGCGCGGCGGCCTCGACCGCGAGTCTTTATGCCTATCTGTGGTTAACATTCCCGCACCTGCGGCCCGCGCTGCCTGGCTGTCCGAGCAGCTCAACAATCTGCCCGGTTCCGGCATCGTCTACACCCTGACCGTCTCTGCCGCTCACGATCTTGCCGCGCTACTTTCTGACGCTGGTCACACCGTTGCCGCCTACACCGGACAGACCGACCCCACCGAGCGCGAACACCTGGAACAGGCACTGTTGGACAACCGGGTTAAAGCGCTCATCGCCACCAGCGCCCTGGGCATGGGCTTCGATAAACCTGACCTGGGATTCGTTGTTCACCTCGGCGCGCCGTCCTCACCGATTTCCTACTACCAGCAGGTTGGCCGCGCCGGTCGCGCCAGTGCCCGCGCCGAGGTTGTGCTGCTCCCCGGCGCTGAGGACCGCCAAATCTGGAACTATTTCGCCTCGGTCGCCTTCCCCGACGAATCCACCGTGCGGTCCGTCATCGACGCTCTCGGCACCGACAGCCCGCTGTCCACCCCGGCACTTGAACCGCTTGTGGATCTGGGTCGCGCCCGTTTGGAGATGGTCCTCAAAGTTCTCGACGTCGACGGCGCTGTGCAGCGTGTTCGCGGCGGCTGGCTCGCGACCGGACAGCCCTGGCACTACGACGCCGAACGCTATACCCGGCTCAGCGAAGCGCGACGAGCTGAGGAAGACGCGATGCTGGAGTACCAGCGGATCACGACGTGCAGGATGGCGTTTTTACGCGGTCAGCTTGACGACCCCACGCTGCTCATCTCAGCCAGCGAGACAGAGCACGCTCAGTGTGGTCGCTGCGACAACTGCACCGGCGAGCACCGATCAACACACGTCGCGAACGCCACTCTAGAAACCACGCAGGCGCGGCTCGATCGGCCAGGCATCACCCTCGCGCCGCGCAAGCAGTGGCCCACCGGACTAGCCAAGCTCGGGGTGTCACTCTCTGGCCGAATCTCCGATGGCCCTGACGAAGGGCGCGCGTTGGGCAGGCTTGCCGATCTGGGTTGGGGTCCGCGCCTGCGCGAGCTTCTTGCCAGCCCTGATGCCGAGGCACCCGAATCCATCGTCACCGCGGCCGTGCAGGTGCTTGCCGCGTGGGAGTGGGCACAGCGTCCCACCGCGGTTGTCGCCGTCGAATCCACCTCGCACCCCGTCCTGGTGGCGTCGTTGGCCGCGCGCCTGACGCAACTTGGACGCCTCCGCAACCTGGGTGTTCTTCGCCGCACGCCGCACCATCCCGAGGTGACAGCCGTCAACTCTGCCCATCGGGTTGCCGGGCTCGTTGACGCCTGGGTTCCGCCGCCGCTCACCGAGTACGAGGGCGGGCCAATTCTGCTGGTAGACGCCTCAAGTGACACGGGTTGGAGCATCACCATGGCGGCCCGCACCCTCATCGGTGCCGGCGCGGACAGCGTCCTGCCGTTCGTCCTGGCGACACTCAAGTAGCACCACGCGTCACAGCCATCCTCAGACGCAGCGAGTTACAAAGATGTGACCATCCTCACAAAAGGCGTCTCACCTGCGCCGTCGACGGGCGTTCGATGTCCGATTTTGGGCACCCCCGTGAAATCGACGCGAATGCTTGTTACGTTCGAATTCCCAATGACGCCAGATACAACTAGCGCTATCCCAACCACCGCGCCGGACGCGGTGACGTTTCGTTGTCCAGAGATCTCAGACGGAGTCCGGCTCTGGGAGATCGCAAAGAATTCACAGGTCCTCGACCTCAATTCGAGTTACGCGTACCTGCTGTGGTGTCGTGACTTTTCCCGCAGCTCAGTGGTCGCCGTTTCCGAGGGAAGCCCCGTAGGTTTCGTGACCGGTTTTATCCGGCCAGAATCGCCCGACACGTTGTTTGTCTGGCAGGTCGCTGTCGATTCGTCTCAGCGCGGCAAAGGCATCGCCGCAAAAATGCTTGACGAACTTATGTATCGACTCGCCGCAGACGGGGTAACCCGACTTGAGACCACGATCAGTCCCGACAACGAGGCATCGATTGCCCTGTTCACCGCCTTGGCGCGTCGCCGTGGGGTTGAGATCTCCAAGCAGGAGCTCTTTGCACCCGGTGATTTCCCAGACGGTCACGAGGCAGAAGACCTCTTCACTGTTGGCTGAGTCTCACCCATAAATCCACACCAGCTCGAAATCCACAACAAATGAATGATCAACTATCCGGAGGAATGCACGCCATGACCACCGTTGAAACCGATGTTTTTCAAACTCTTGAGTCTGAGGTCCGCAGCTACAGCCGTGGATGGCCAACTGTTTTTGAATCGGCATCCGGCTCATGGTTGCGGAGCGAAGATGGCAAGGAATACCTGGACTTCTTTGCTGGTGCAGGCGCTCTCAATTACGGCCATAACAACCCGATTTTGAAGTCGGCGCTTATCGACTACATCGCCAGCGACGGAATTACGCACGGCCTGGATATGCAGACTGTTGCTAAACGCCAGCTCCTGGAGACTTTCGAGTCGAAGATCCTCGCTCCGCGTGGGCTTGACTACAAGGTCCAGTTCCCCGGCCCCACCGGCACCAACTCAGTGGAGTCCGCCCTCAAGCTGGCCCGTAAAGTCACTGGCCGCTCGTCGATCATCAACTTCACCAACGCTTTCCACGGAATGACGCTGGGTGCACTGTCGGTCACCGGCAACTCGATGAAACGCGCGGGGGCGGGTGTTCCCCTGGTGCACGCAACCCCCATGCCGTTCGACAACTACTTCGATGGCGTCACTGAGGACTTCCACTGGTTCTCCCGCGTCCTTGACGACTCCGGCAGCGGTTTGAACCGTCCTGCTGCGGTCATCGTGGAGACCGTTCAGGGTGAGGGCGGTGTCAATGTCGCGCGTCCGGAATGGTTGAAGGCTCTAGCGACGCTGTGCTCTGAGCGCGAGATTCTGCTCATCGTGGATGACGTTCAGATGGGCTGCGGCCGTACCGGCCCGTTCTTCTCGTTCGAGATCGCTGGCATCACGCCCGACATCGTCACTCTCTCGAAGTCCATTGGTGGATACGGTCTTCCGATGGCTCTGACCCTGTTCAAGCGTGAGCTGGACGTGTGGTCGCCGGGTGAGCACAACGGCACCTTCCGCGGCAACAACCCCGCGTTTGTGACCGCGAACGCCGCACTGGATCACTACTGGTCTGATGAGGCGCTCAGCGAGGCAACGATCGCTAAGGGCGCTCGCATCGCTGACGCGTTCACCGATCTCAGCAACACGTTTGAGGGTCAGGTTTCTACCCGTGGCCGCGGCCTCGTTCAGGGTCTCGTCTTCGCTGACCCGGATAAAGCCAGCAAGGTCTGCGGTATCGCTTTCGATCAGGGCCTTCTTGCCGAGACGTCGGGCCCGTCGGATGAGGTTGTCAAACTGCTTCCGCCGCTGACGATTACCGAGGACGAGCTCGATCATGGCCTGCGCATTCTGGCCGATGCAACGCATTCTGTGTGCAGCTAGTTCTAGCTTGCCCCAGTAAGCGCCACGGCTAGAACCAGTAGGAGGCTCTGCTTCACATGATCGTTCGCACCACCACCGAAATCACTGACACCGACCGCGATGTCACTGCCGAGAACGGCAACTGGCGCAGCAAGCGGATCATTCTGGGCGGTGACCGAGTCGGCTTCTCGTTCCATGAGACGACGATTCAGGCCGGGACTGTCAACGAGTTCCATTACGCCAATCATGTTGAGGCCGTGTGGCTTGTAGAGGGCACCGGCACTCTGACTGATCTGGAAACCGGCACCAAGTATGAGTTGGCGCCGGGAACGATGTATCTGCTCGATGGCCATGAGCGCCACCGCGTCGAGGTTGATACGCAGATGCGGATGCTCTGCGTCTTCAATCCGCCTGTCACTGGCCGTGAGGTCCATGACGAGAATGGCGTCTACCCCCTCATCGAGGTCGACTAGCTAGAGAACTGTGTACTGCCTTGCTGTTTGCGCCGCCACATCCTGTCGAGGCGCAAACAGCAAGGCATGGCGTCTACCCCCTCCCTCTCCACTACAGCTGCCTCATGTCGGATACTCTGATGCCCTGATTGTCGGCCTAGGTGAGGTCGGCAGCTGTCGGGGTTAGCTTCTTGCAGAGGGGGCAATGGGTGACTGAATACGACGAACGTGCGATGAACGCGAATGGTTCGTTCGAGACGTGGAGCCACGCGGCGATCAAAGCTGCCGTGGACGCCATGAACAGCTCGACTGTGAGCGATACAACCACGAGCTGGGGTGATCTTTCCGAGCAGATGACCACTGCGCTCAGCAAATTCGGTACCAATGTGATCGGCCCGATCAGCAGGGGCGGCGGTTGGGAAGGCTCGGCCGCTGACGCCGCTGTCGCACTGTTTGATCGGTACTCGATTGAGGCCACTAACGGTGCTCTCGCTATTCAGGACACTGGCCAGGCGCTTACCAGCGCGGGTCGCGCGATTGACGAGTTGAAAGTCAAGATCCAAGGCCCGGTGCAACCTGAGTCCGGGTGGGTAGCGTGGTTGCGTGGTCGTCCGGATGAAGAGGACCGGATCACTGCTGAACGCGAGGCCCGCGAAACGATGGAAAAGCACTACCGCCCGAATTACAACGCCACGGACGGTCGCGTTCCCCGTATCCCTGAGTTGCCACTCATTCCTGGTGTCGATGAGGTAGACGACAGCGCTACCAGCCCACGCGGCACGCGATCGAACGTGGGGAACGGTTCGTTTGGCGGTGGCGGAAGCGCTCCAGGAGCGAGTGAGCCGTCAGATCTCGGTGAGGCGCCCGGACCAGGTACCGGCGAAAACTCTGCCGGTGGACAACAGGCAGAGAGTGGCCCGCAGCCCGGTCCGTCGTCTACTGGTGTGGGTGGCCCTGCGTCGACGTCTGCTGCTTCTGCTGGGGGTATGGCGCCGTTCGCGGGTTCTGGTATGCCAGCGGGAGGTGTTACCGGACCGGGTGGCGTGGGGTCTGGCGGCATGGGTGCCGGTGCTAGCGGGTTTGGTGGTAGCGCGGGCGGTGGCGCGTTTGGTGCTGGGCCGGGAGTTGGTCCCGGTGCCGGGCAACCTGGTGGACCTGGCGCTGGTGGGCGCGGACCGCTGGGTGCAGGTGGTGCCGCAGGTATGGGGCGCGGCGGTATGCCAATGGGCGGAATGATGGGCGGTGCGGGAGCGGGCCGCGGCGGCGGTGGGGACGATAAGGAGCACAAGGTTCCGGCGTATCTCGTAACCAATAAGCATGGTGAAGAGTTGATCGGCAAGCTCCCTCCCGCTGTGCCGCCAGTGTTAGGGGTGTAGGCCGGTGTTGACTACCGAATTGGTTCCCGAACATTTTCTTGCTTTGTGGCGTAGAGCTTCTGGCGACTACCCACCACACCCGCTGCAGGTCACCCCGCAGCTTGACGACCGTGACGATCTTGCGCGGACGATCAATGAGCTTGAGCGAGTGTTCGATGAACAGAAGTATGAGTATTTTCGTTTGGCGGCGCGGGTGTTGGCTGAGCCTGAGGTGTATATCGAGGTTTTTGGTGAGGTGCTCGATCAGCAGGTTCGGGTGTGTGCTGCACAGTTAGGTCAGTACGCGGCGATTGCTGCTGAGGTTGTTTCCGGCGATGGGCCGCGAATTTTGTTGGGGGTTGGCGGGTTATCTCAGTTTCCGGAGCGGGTGATTGGTTCGCTGCCCGCTAATGCTGGTGGTAGTCGGGTCTTCGCCCCGGTCAGCGATGATCCGTCTTCGGGTGATGAGGTGCCGCGCAATGTGTTGCGCGATCCGTGGGCTGCCCCTGAGCCTGCTTCGTTGCAGAAGGCGTATGAGCGTGGCCGTATTGGTGAAGGCAATATCACTGTGTATCGGGGGCCTCGTGTTGGTCGCAAGCATTTGTTGGGTCGTTTGTCGTGGGTCGATTTGAATCGGGATGGCCGGTATCTTGTGACGACACGCAGCCGCGGCGAGGTGCGTCCGGGCGGCCCTGAGGTGTTGGCTCGTGAGCTGGGAACCCTGGTTGCTGAGGGGGTTCAGGATTTCCGGGATGAGGAAGAACGCGGCGGCTGGTAGCGGCCAGCCGGTTCCGGTGAGGTAGTTAGAGAAGGCACGTTAGCGATAATTTCGAGCTAAGACTGATAGGACGGGGAAAGTTCAATGACCACACCACAGGCCGATGTTGATGGTGCGCTAGACGCGCAGGATGTTAGGGAACCGTCGTTCCAGGAGAGCATCAACGACGTTGTCCAGGCAGCCTGGAACGAACGGAATCTGTTGGGTACCACCACCGCTGCGGGTAAGCAACTGTTGATGGACCCGGATGAGATGCGGCTGTATATCGCGGGCTGCCAGGAACTCGCGGACGACATGAACGCGCTTGAGCAACGTGCCCGTAAGACGTTGGTACTTGAAGACTACGGACTCGGTGACCGTCACATCCCTTCCGCTGCGCAACTTGCGAACAAGTTCCGGGTCAAGGCTCAGGGTGAAGGTGGCGCTACCGATGACCCGAACACAATGGTTGGTTACGCTCGCGCGAATCGAAAAGCTGCTTTGGCGTTCAAGACGATGCTTGAACGTTCACTCGCGGCGTATCAAGGCCAGGAAGAAGCTCTGCGAGCAGATATTGCTGTGATCGGAGAATCTCTGTGACCGTTCGCGCAAAGAGGACTGCGGTAGTTGTTTGCGCGATTGCCATCGCTGCCACAGCCTGTGGAGGACCTACAGCGGAGACCCCACCCGCCCAGACCACTAGCGCGGCCGAGTCGCGCACAATTTCCTGGGAACCTTGCTCAAACATCCCTGAAGACACTGTAATCCGACTCGAACTAGACGAGAAAGAGCCAGAAGCCAGGAGCGGCAACAGCCCTTCGAGGCTTATCTGCGGATACTGGATGCGGCAGCCTAGAACGACGATGAGCGTTATGGTGATGGACTATCCGCTCGAACGCCGGAAATCTGATGAGAGGTTCCGAACAATGGATGAAGGCACCGTAAGCGGACGGCCGTATGTGATCTCAGATTTCCCTAATATTTCCTGCAACTACACGGTTGGGGTCGAACCAGGGATCATCGACATCATGGTCGGGTACGGCAGTGACAGTCCGGATATCACCGAATTGCAAGAGTGCATTTCCCATGTCACACGCATCGGTGAAGGTTTAGCGCCCCATTTCCCAGATCG
>JAAYXN010000479.1 GCA_012515885.1 Rhodococcus sp. (in: high G+C Gram-positive bacteria) | reverse complement strand
TGTCGTGATGTGGTGGAGGAGAAACCAATTCGACGCCGGGGGTGCCGCCGCGGGCAGCGGCGATTTCCACCGTTACCTTGGGGGCGGGCAGCTGGCCACCTTCGCCGGGCTTAGCGCCCTGAGCGATCTTGATTTCCAGCTCTTCGAGCATCGGGTCGGCGAGGTAGCCCGCCCACACGCCGAAACGGCCCGAGGCGAACTGCTTGATCCGCGAACCGCGGATGGTGCCGAACCGCGAAATGTGTTCGCCGCCTTCACCACAGTTCGACATCCCGCCAGCCATGTTGGTGCCGTGTGCGACCGCCTCGTGTGCGCCAGCAGTGAGAGCGCCGTGGCTCATCGCGCCGGAGGTCAATCGCGGGGTGATCGAGCTAGCCGGTTGCACCTCGTCTACCGAGATCGTGGCCGGAGCGCTACGCAGCAGGGCAACGTAGGCGAACGCTTCACCACTCACCTCGACGGTAAGCGCATCGCCGTCGACGCTACGGGCCGTGACGTCGGCGCCAAAGCGAGCAGCGAGAGAGTCACCGAGGGCGGCAAGCGCACCCGCTTCACCCTGATGATCGCCGGTCAGACGCAGCTCGAAACGGCCTTCACCGAGTGCGGTGACGTCAAGCCCGCGCACCACATACGTGTTGTTGCCGGTGCGGCTGTACGGGGCCATTGCGCGCGTGAAGTCTTCCGCGGTGACGGCGTAGCTGACATCAGCGGGAAGCTCCAGAACGTCGCGCAGCGCCGCGGGGCGACGTGACCGCTCTTCGGCCATCGTGCGTGAGAACGCACGGAAACCGGGCGTGATCTCGAAGGAATCGATCGCCTGCGGGGTAAGCGCCTTAAAGCCCGCGTTGGTGTACGCGTCGTCGTTGATGCCGAATGCGTCTTCCAGACGGTTGAGCGGCAGCAGACGCAGCGCATCGGTGTGATCCTGCGATCCCGAAGTATCGAACGCGATGGGCTCTTCGGTGAGGTCAACGAAGCCGCGCACCGCCGTCGTGCCATACGAGTGGCCAGCGCCTTCAGAGCGTTCCTTGAACAGACCCAGCAGCGGGATGTCCTTTTCGCTCTCGACCGTCAGTGCCTTCTGGTGCCAGTCGGCAACAGCCTGGGCGATGGTGGTGAAACCAACGCCGCCAACAGGACTGGCCATGTTGGGGAAGTAGCGTGCGATCACCGGGTCGGTGGTGTCGAGGTAGTTCGGTTCGAAGAACTCGCCGCCAATGTAGCTTTCGACGGTGCACAGGCCCACGCGGCCCATCGTCTTCATCAGCGACTTTTCCGACGCCTTCGCGAACTTGCGGAACGCGCCGTCCGCGTCGGCAGCGAACTTCTCTTCAGCGCGCAGCTGCACCGCAAGCGGATACACCGCCGAAGCACCGAAACCGAGCGCCGTCGCGACGTGATGCGATGAAGAAATCTGACCGGATTCGACGACGATCGAGGCCCGCAGACGCAGACCCTCTTCGATGAGTCGCTGGTTAAGCGCAGAAATGACGACGATCAGCGGCAGAGCTGCTTCGTCGGTGGCGACGTGGCGGTCGGTGATGATGACGATGCCGCCGCGATCCCGGGCGAACGCCTCCACCTGATCGGCGAGAGCGTCGATCGCAGCAACCAATGCCGCAGCGTTAGCGTCCGCGTCGCCGTAGACCGGCGTGAACGTCATGGGGAACCGCTGAACCGGCGTCGACTCCTGCTTACGAATCCGCAGGATTTCGGTGTGGCTCAGGATCGGGGTGGGCACCACAATCTGGGGTGCGTCCTCCGCGCCGCTACCGGGCCGTGCGCCCAGTGCGACACGCAGCGTCATGCCGTCAGCTTCACGGATGCTGTCCAGAGCCGGGTTGGTGACCTGCGCGAAACGCTGCGAAAAGTACTTAGCCACACCGCCTTCCACGTCGGAGAGAGCGTTGATGGCGTTGCCGTAGCCCATGGCGGAGATCTTCTCCTGACCCGATGCGAGCATCGGGTCCATCATGAACTTGAAGCTTTCCTGGTTGTGCGAATACGCCACGTAGCGTTGGCAATCGGCAAGGTCACCGCGGTAACGCTGGGGGCGCGTTTCGGCAGGCGTTTCCGGCAGTGCGTCGAGGGTTTGACGCGCCTGCTCAACCAGGGCCGGGTAATCGGCGCGCTCAGCGAGCAGTTCGAGGGCCTCGTTGGTGGTGTACGAGCGGCCAGCAGCGTGATCGAAGTACAGCATGCCGCCCGCTTCGATACGGCCACGGTGAATGACGGTCTGCGGATCGAAATCGAACTGACCGGCTTCTGACGTCACACCGAGGTACTCGTCGGTTTCCACTGAGCGCAGCGGACGCAGACCAAGTCGGTCCAGGCGTGCGCCGACGACGGTGCCGTTGCCGAAAATGAGGGCGGCAGGGCCGTCGTTCTTCTCTTCATACAGCGAGAAGTATTCGAGCATCGCACGCACCTGAGGCGACATGGTGGTGTCGTTTTCCCAGGCGGGGGGCATCATCGAAACAACGGCAGTCACCAGTTCCAGGCCGTCTTCGACGATGCGGCTTTGCAGCGTCTGGTCGAGACGGCAGCTGTCCGACTGTCCGGGGGGACGGATGATCTCCTTGTTGCGGGCACGCGCCACCGCAGCTTCGGAGAGACGGTTCTTCTTGTCGGTGTTGAGCTCACCGTTGTGCGCCATCAACCGGAATGGCTGCGCCATCGACGGGTGCGGATCGGTGTTGGTGGAGAACCG
>JAAYXN010000478.1 GCA_012515885.1 Rhodococcus sp. (in: high G+C Gram-positive bacteria) | reverse complement strand
TCCGATGAGCGCGGATACATCGAAGACGAGCGTTTCTTCGTGAACGACGAAACTGCCATTTCGGAGTACGCCAAGGCGCAGCCTGTCGCCGAGGCCGCGTATGCAGAGTTGCGCGGCGAGCAGTAAACGTTGGGGACGTGCCGTCACCGCAGTTAGGAGGCATTTTCGTCGCCGCCCTGCGGCTGGCAGCTACTCCCTCCCCGTCTCATAAACGAGGCCGGCCCGGCATCTCGTTCTCCGTTCTCTGGAGCGGTCGAGGTGCCGGGCCAGCCTCGTTCGGAATCGCAGGGGGCGCGGCGTTCTAGCCGGTAGAAGACCCCCCATCGATTCATCAATGTCCCATGCCGATACCGCCGTCGACGTTGATGACGCTTCCGGTGATGTACGCGGCACCAGGGCTGAAAAGGAACGCCGCCGTAGCTGCGATCTCTTCGGGCTTGCCGAATCGGCCCAACGGGATGTGCTGCTTGGCGAGCTCGATGTTCTTCTCGCCGAGAGCGTCGGTCATGTCGGTCTCGGTGAATCCGGGTGCAAGGACGTTGCAGGTGATCGAACGGGAGCCGAGTTCGCGGGCCACCGAGCGTGCAATACCGACCACACCGGCCTTGGCGGCGGCATAGTTGACCTGACCCGCCGATCCGGACAGACCGCTGACCGAGCCGATGATCACGATGCGTCCGGAACGTGCCTTGAGCATGTTGCGGGTTGAACGCTGCACGACGCGAAAGACACCGGTCAGGTTGGTGTCGACAACGCGCGAGAAGTTCTCGGTGTTCATGCGCATCAGCAGGGTGTCGTCGTTGATACCGGCGTTGGCCACCAGACCTTCGACGGGGCCGTCTTCAGTCTCGATGTGCGTGAAGGCCGCATCGACCGAC
The DNA here is from genome assembly GCA_012515885.1 of Rhodococcus sp. (in: high G+C Gram-positive bacteria). Taxonomy (GTDB): domain Bacteria; phylum Actinomycetota; class Actinomycetes; order Mycobacteriales; family Mycobacteriaceae; genus Rhodococcus_F. Next base: position 2,587 of record JAAYXN010000478.1, on the reverse strand, counting down.
GCATCGTCGGTGACATCGCATTCGATGCCGTGTACACCGTCAGGGACGGATGAGCCGCGGTGCGTTCCCCATACCGTGTGTCCTTCCTTGACGAGCTGGCTGGCAATGGCCGCGCCGATGCCGCGTGTTGCACCGGTGACGAGAACGCGCACTGATAGTTCCTTCCGAGTTGACGATTCGTAGATGGTGGTTGGTGGGTGGTAGGTCAGGCGAGCTGTTCTTCGAGAGCAGCGTGCCGTTCTTCGACCAGGAGGATGATTGCCACAGGGTCGCCGTGCCGCTCACGGGTCGAATGCAGCGGAAAGGATGCCGCGAGGAACGGAACACCGTCGATCGTGATCTTCTGCTCTGCATCCTCTGGAGCGTCCGGCCTGGCCAGCTCGGCAAGGTCGACCTGCTCGAGGACCTGAGAAATGCGACTTTCCCCCAGTGGGGCGTGCCTTCCGACGGTGGTGATCGGGATCGTCTGACGGGCTTCCACGAGCAGCAGCGTCGCATTGCTGTATCGGACGAGCGAGGAAATGTTCGCTTCGAGCATCTCTCGCTTGTCGAGCTGCATGGTGAGGCCGTAGAGGAGGCGCTGGTCGTTCTTACGCACTCGCAGCCGGCAGCTGGACCAGAAGTGCACCCAGGTACCACCGGGCCGCAGGCTCCAGTAGGAATCGATGAGCAATCCGTCTTCGCCGGTCAGCGCGTCGTAGTAGCCACCGACCATATTCCAGGCGTCTTCTGGGTTCAGGTAGGTGAACAGGTACTGGACGTGGCGTTCCTCATTGGCTTCGCGGCCATCGCCGATGAGCGACGGGTTGTCGCCAGTGGTCCGGGTGGTCATCGCCGCCATGTCGAGAATCCACGCGTTGTAGGTCGGCCGCGGGCCGGGCTTGTCGGTCCCGATCCAGGCGATCAGGCCAACCGGTGTTCCGTCCGAGGCATCTACCTGGTGGGTTTCGATGTGCATGCCGTCGACTTGTGGGATCGAACGGCCTTCGAGGGCTGCGGAAAGGACCGCCCTCACTACTGCTTCGCCGGTCTTGTCCAAGCCGAGCGATTTCGCCCTGTGCAAGGGCCGAGCGACGCGCTCCCCCGCGGCCGAGTGCACGAAGATGTCGTTACCTAGTTGGCTACCGATGATGTCGACGGCAATCCATGTCCCCGAAAGTGCCATGCAGGTCAGGTTATGGGACGCGCCCTATGGGCTATCAGCCGCCATATATCTGATACGGGTGACTGTTACAGTGACGTATGTAACAGTCTTGCATCGTTCGATTCCTCTGGGTATGTTCCCTTCTGCTCGGGGGAGTGTCTCCTTCGTGCTCGCGCCAGTCGGTGAGTGATTCCCGTCTGGAAGCAGAAGGCCCACGAAAAATCGTGAGGTCTGCTTCCAGCTACCAGGAATCGGAGGACGGCATGCACAGAGCGAGCACCAGGATCGAGAGACGCGCGACGGCTTCACGAGCGGGACACTTACGCAGGCGCTCCCGGCGGCCTATTCCGAGCACGCTCATGGGCCGCACGCAGCTCGTCTTCCGAAATCCCGAGGGCTGCGGACAGTTTTTGCGCCGCAGCATCCGAGAGCGAAACCACGCCACGCTCCACCGAACTCACCGTCTGAGTGGGGAGGCCGGCCTTGGCGCCGAGCTGAGGCTGCGTCAGACCCAGCAGCACGCGAAAGTCTCCCGGGTAGCGATCGTCCTCCGGGACCAACACGACGTCGGCGATCGTCACGCCCAGCACCTCGACAACGCGTGCGAGCAGGTCCACCTGGGGAGAAGCGGCACCGCTCTCCCAGCGACGAAGAGTCTCAGTGCCGACCTTGGCCAGTCGCGCAGTTTCTGTCTGCACAAAACCCGCCTCAAGCCGCGCTTGGCGCAATGCGTCCGGACTGAACCCCCGTATGACTCGACGGCTCACCGTGCGCGTCCTCCTCGTGAAGTGGTCATCGCTATACACTGTGCAACCCTCTCGATACGATGTGCGCATACGGGCAGCGAATTATGGCTGAATAGAATAAGGATAGGGGGTGGTGGAATTGAACACAGAAAAGAAACGGTCCCCCAGCTGTTGACGCAGCTGAGGGACCGTTCAGAGTGCAAGCCGACTGTTGACGCAGTCGGACAAGCCAGAGGAACGCGGGTTAGCCCCCCGCGACCTCGATTGCAGATATGGAGCCTGCGATGAACACGTTAGTTGGCACTGGGCCCTTACGCCTAGTGACGGCCCGCCCGGCCCCCCTTCGCCAAGGGACCCGGAGCGCACCTTCTAGCAGCAAAGATCCGCGCCACATCCTTGCTCGGCACCTGCCGAACATGACCGAGACCGCGTGCTCGACCTGCCACTTCGTCTATTCCAAGGAACAGCCGCTGTGCCCGCCCGTCGCCGAGGCACTGCGCAAGATGGCGACGAGTGCGCCCACCAAGTCCCTCAGCAACTACTCGACGACCCGGCTCCGCGCGACGCAGCGGGAGCACTGCGGCACCGGTCGCTGCCGCCGGTGTGGCTTCGTCTACACCCCGAGCGTGCGGCTGTGCCCCACCTCGCGCCGTATCGCCCTGGAGCTCGAAACCCGGTTCAAAGCCCCCATCAGTGA
>JAAYXN010000477.1 GCA_012515885.1 Rhodococcus sp. (in: high G+C Gram-positive bacteria) | reverse complement strand
CTGAAGTTCGGAGAACATCACCTCATCGATACTCATAGTTTAAAAGTACTTATAAAGTGATGGGTTGTCGAGGTTTGAGGGTGAGGTCTAAGACAATCCGAACGCAACGACAGTGGTAGATAGGGATGTACTCACGGTCCCCCCTCAGGCTTCTGGTGTGTCCTGATTCCATTGTGCACGTAGAGATTTAGTGATGCTGTCGACGGGTGTGCCGGCGCGATAGCGCAACACAACAACCTCATCGTCGTCGCCGGGGCGGGCACTACCTGGCGCTACACCGTAAGTGCGCCGCACCTCAAGAAGCGCCTGATCCAGGGCTTCGGCGGTGGCGTCAGCATCGCCTTTAATCATTCCGCGCAGCAGATGGTTGTGGCAGGCCGTGACAGCCGCCGCGAACCCCACCACGCGCAACACAGACTCATGCGGCAACGCGGGCCGCAGGTAGTCCACGAACAGGCGCTCGTAGCGGTAGCCGGTGAGGATTTCCCGTTCACGTAGCGCCTCAGCCTGCTGAACCACCTGGTAGCGGCGATACGACAGATCTCGGTGCTCACTGAAACGCGCAAACACCACACCCGCGGCATCGCACACAGTGGCCCACGGATCGGACGACTCGGCGGAATGGCCGAGGAATTCACTGACATGCTCAAGCAGCGACTCGTGGTCAGCGAAAATGACATCTTCTTTAGCCCGGAACTGGCGGAAAAAGGTCCGTCGAGAAATACCTGCCGCCGCGGCGATCTGCTCGACCGTCGTCGACTCGTATCCGTTTTCTGCGAACAACTCGATCGCCTGAGCCACAACATGCACCCGGAAATCGGGGTCTGTGGCGACGATGTCGCTGCGCTCGGTCATGCCGGTCAGTATCGCACCCGGCACCGACGAGCACCGGAACCTGCGGGCAGCCCGCCCACTCTGAGACCTTGCTGTCCGGGAGAACTTCACTTCGCTGCCTCATCTCCAGTGCAGGTGGGCGCTATCGATGTCACGATGGACAGGTGGACCTCCCGGTGATGCCACCGATCCAACCGATGCTTGCGAAGGCAGCCAAAGCGGTGCCTGCGCAACCAGGTGACGCGCCTGCCTGGTCGTATGAACCGAAATGGGACGGGTTCCGCACCGTCATTTTCCGCGACGGCGATGACGTCGTGCTCGGCTCCCGCGGCGGGAAAGACCTCGCTCGCTACTTCCCGGAAATGGTGGAAATCGTTCAGCGCGAACTGCCCGCGAGATGCGTCGTCGACGGTGAACTGATCGTGCCGCAAGAACGCGAAGGCAGGACGAGGCTCTCCTGGGAGGCGCTCTCAGAACGGATACATCCGGCAGAGAGTCGTGTCCGCACACTCGCCGCGCAAACGCCCGCCCAGTTCGTGGGGTTCGACATGTTGGCGCTCGGCGATGACGACATGACGGGGTTGCCGTTCAGCCAGCGCAGGGCCCGACTCCTAGGTGAACTGACTGGTGGAACTGCGTGCTATGTGACGGCAGCGACCGATGATGCCGACCTCGCGATGCAGTGGTTCGAGCAGTTTGAAGGCGCCGGACTCGACGGCGTCGTCGCGAAGAAGCTCGACGGTGTGTACCTGCCGGGTAAGCGGGAGATGGTCAAGGTCAAGCATGCGCGCACCGCCGACTGTGTGCTCGCGGGCTACCGGCTTCACAAAAACGGTCTCGGTGTCGGGTCGCTGCTGTTGGGGCTGTACTCGGGCGAAGAGCTGGTCATGGTGGGTGGTGCGTCGGCGTTCACGGACGCAATTCGGCGGGCGCTGCTAGAGGAGTTGCAGCCGCTACGCACAGGCGAGGAAGCGCCCGGGGAGGCCACGCGTTGGCGCAGCGCAGCCGACCGTAGCTGGGTGCCGCTGCGGCCCGAGCTGGTACTTGAGGTTGCCTACGACCAGATGGAAGGCATGCGGTTTCGGCACGCAGCCCGGTTCTTGCGGTGGCGGCCCGATAAGCCGCCCCGCGAATGCACCTTTGACCAGCTCGAAGTTCCTGTCCGCTACGACCTTGCTGACGTGTTGGCAGGAGGATCCTGATGGCAAGCCCCGCGATCGAACTCGACGTCGACGGCACGGCCGTGCGTCTGTCGAACCCCGACAAAATCTACTTTCCGCAGCTCGGGAGCGACGGGGGCACCAAGCGGCACCTCGTCGAGTACTACCGGACGGTCGCTCTCGATGGCCCGCTGTTGCGGGCGTTGCAGGATCGGCCCACACACTTGCAGCGTTTTCCTGACGGTGTCGAGGGTGAGGAAATCTACCAAAAGCGGTTGCCCGCGAAGCGTCCCGACTTCGTGAAGACCTGCACCGTCACCTTCCCCTCCGGGCGCACCGCGGACGTGCTCAATGTGCAGTCACCAGCGGACATAGTGTGGGCAGCGAACCTGGGGACGGTGACGTTTCATCCATGGGCAGTGCGATGCCCTGACGTCGACCATCCTGATGAACTGCGCATTGATCTAGATCCGCAACCCGGTACTGATTTTGATGATGCACGTGCGATTGCGCTCGATGTTGTGGCGCCGCTGTTGACGGAGCTGGGCATCGTGGGTTTCCCGAAAACCTCTGGTGGACGGGGGCTTCACATCTACATCCCGATTGAACCGAGTGAAGATTTTGTGGGTGTTCGCCGCGCAGGAATTGCCCTTGCCCGTGAGATCGTTCGGCGTAGCGACGACCGGGCCACCACCACGTGGTGGAAAGAGGAGCGCGGTAGCCGAATTTTCTTGGACTACAACCAGAACAATCGCGATAAGACGATCGCGTCCGCATACTCAGTGCGTCCCACCCCGATTGCTACCGTGTCGACTCCCGTG
>JAAYXN010000476.1 GCA_012515885.1 Rhodococcus sp. (in: high G+C Gram-positive bacteria) | reverse complement strand
CCGCGCCCGAAGGCACACGCCTGAGCGACCCAGAGAACGTCGCCGCGATCGACGGGCTGATCGAGGACCTCACCAATCTCGACATCGTCGATACTGCTGAGCCACTGGAAGACCCGGTCACCGCAGCAGAAGCGATGGGCTGACTGGACGCTGACCGCTCAGGTGACGAGTTCCGCGCCGTGTGTTCCGGTGCCCCACTCAACGTGTTGTCGACGGACGCCCCTGACACCGTTGGCCTGCTCAACGTGCAATACACAATCACCGAATGGGCTGACATCACCGAGGAAGTGCGCACAGAGGCGTTCGACGTCGCTGATCCTGCCCGTGAAGCTGGGCTGACCGTCGAACTCAGCGGTTCCATCGCGATGGAGCAGGCGCCACCAGGCGGCACCGCTGAGCTGATCGGTATGGGCGTCGCGTTGATCGTGATGATCATTGCGTTCGGTGCCATCATCGCCGCGTTCGTGCCGATCATCACCGCCATTGTTGGTCTCGGTGCAGCAACCCTGGTCATTTTGGCGGGTACTTCCATCACGACCATCCCTACCTTCACGACGTTCTTGGCGTCGATGATCGGTATCGCGCTGTCCATCGACTACGCCCTGTTCATCGTCTCGCGCTACAAGCACGAGCTGACGGTGGCGTCGTCGCCGGAAGAAGCTGCAGGCCGCGCGGTCGGTACCGCCGGATCGGCAGTGGTGTTCGCTGGTTTGACCGTCATCATCGCCCTGAGTGGCCTGAGCATTGTTGGTGTCGAGTTCTTGACGTTCATGGGTCTCGGCGGTGCATTGGCCGCGGCGTTCGCGGTGATCGTGGCGCTCACGTTGATGCCTGCGCTGCTCGGCGCGTTCGGCAAGTCGCTGTTTAAGCCGAAGCTGCCGTTCGTTGCCAAGCATGACCCGGAAGACGACCGCTACTCGACCGTCGGCCAGAAGGTTGCGAAGACGATCGCCAAGTTCCCCGCCGTCACGCTCGCCGCGGCGGTAGTGCTCCTCGGTGTGCTTGCCGCGCCAGCACTGAACCTGAACTTGGGGCTACCCGGCGACGAAAGCATGCCGGCCGACTCAACCATCCGGCAAGCCTACGAGCTGCGCACCGACGGTTTCGGTGAAGGCAGCAACGGCATCCTGCAGATCGCCGTCGACCTGGAGAACGTGCCGGAAGATCGTCGCGACGACGCATTGGGTGCGCTGCGCAGCGAACTCGAATCCTACGAAAACATGGACTACGTCGTCGGCCCGCAACCCAGCGAAGACGGCAGCGGTGCCCTGTTCCAGGCAATTCCCAAGGGCGGCCCTAACAACCAGGACACCAAAGACCTGGTGCGGGACGCACGCGGCGCTGAAGCGCAGCTCGCCGACGAGTACGGAATGGAATACGGCATCACCGGCACCACCGCGATCTTCGCGGACATCGACGCCAAACTGCTCGGTTCGATCGCGCCCTACATGGCGATTGTGGCTGGTGCAGCGTTCATTCTGTTGATCCTGGTCTTCCGGTCGATTCTGGTGCCGCTCACCGCAGCCCTAGGGTTCCTGCTCTCGATGGCAGCCACGTTCGGTGCGACAGTGCTGATCTTCCAGGAAGGCGCGTTCGGTCTGATCACGGATCCGCAGCCGATCGTGAGCTTCCTGCCAATCATGCTGATCGGTCTCGTGTTCGGTCTCGCGATGGACTACCAGGTGTTCTTGGTGACGCGTATGCGTGAGGAGTACGTGCACGGTGCGTCACCGAAGGACGCGATGGTGAACGGCTACCACCACGGTGCGCGTGTGGTGACGGCCGCCGCGATCATCATGATCTCGGTGTTCAGTGCGTTCATGATGGAAGACGACATCGCCGCCAAGTCGATGGGCTTTGCGCTCGCGGCGGGTGTTCTGTTCGACGCCTTCATTGTTCGCATGGTGATCATTCCCGCGCTGCTGGCACTGCTCGGTGACGCCGCATGGTGGATTCCGAAGTGGCTGGACCGGATCGTCCCGAACATTGATGTGGAAGGACAGAATCTGGTTGGGGTTGGTACGGCAACGACCGGTGGTGGCGCTCACGCCGCCGACGGCACTGCCGACGCTGACACTGCGAGCCCAGACAACACGGGCACCGACAGCACTAGCACCGACGGCACTAGCACCGACGGCACTAGCACCGACGGCACGAATGAGCCGAAGAGCTAACGGGCCCGCGTCGATCCAGCGAATATTCGGCTTTCTCACAGACGATCTGTTCATAATCAGGCAGTGAGGAATCCGACACCTTCGGGGGCGTCGCCTGACCGCGACGCCCCCGATTGGATCGGGTCTCTTAGGATCGTGAATTCAACAGATCCAAGGGGATGATGACAACGACCGGCAGCGAGGACGAACCCGATCACGCCGTTCCGGGCCAGGATGCGCCTGCGGACGCGTCGGTCGTTGATGGCCGGTACCAGCTCCTCAAGGAGTCTGATGCTCCGCGCGGCTCCCAGTTTTGGCGCGCCTATGACCTCCGGCTGGACCGGGTGGTGTCGGTCAATCTGATCGAACTGAGCGCAATCACTCCTACCATCGAGTCGGCGTCTACCAGCACTTCTGAGTCCGTCGACGTCGATGTTGATGCGATTCACCGTTTTTCCCATGACACGTCAGAGACCGGTGACGGCGGGGAAACGCATGTGGCGCGTGTCTATGACGTCATCGCGTTGGACGACGTCGATTCACGCCACAGCACTACCGTTGGGGATGGCTCTAGTGACGCCGATGCTGACCATGTGTCTGGCTCCGGTCAGATCGCGGTTGTGGCCGAATGGGTGCCTGGGCAAACCCTCGCTGAATGGGCCCTCACGCGTATCCCGCCCCGCGAAGTAGTGTGTGCTGTGCGGGGCTTGGCCGCTGACACGGCGGCAGCGCACCGCCTCGGTCATCACCTGCCACTCGATTTCCCTGGGCGGGTGCGTGTGCGCGCAGCCAACGATCCGCAACTTGTTCTCGCCTACCCGTCCACGCTGGCCACCGCGTCCGATGACGCTGATGTGCGCGGGCTCGGCGCGATCCTCTACACCCTCCTCACCGGCACCTGGCCGCTCGGTGATGCCGACACCACGCAGGCAGATTTGCCGCCCGCGGCACGTGACGGCGACCAGCTGCGTCCGCCGCATCGAGTCCGTTCGGATATCGATAGTGAGCTGTCCGCATTGACGATGACAGCCCTCGGTGAGTCCAGTGCCGCGGCGCTCTCGGCGCAAGAGCTGGTCGAAGCACTCGATACGTGGGATGTCCGTAACGCTGGTCCTCTTGCGCGAGCCGATTCGGATGAGGCGCCGACGAAGCGTCGACGGTTATCGGGCCCGGTTGGTGTGGCTGCGATGGGTGTTGTGATGGTGCTGGGGCTCGGCGTTATCGGGTGGGGTGTGGGAAGCGGCTCGTCCTCCCCGCATCCGGTCACGCCGATTAACGCGGACCTTTTGGCCTCTCCTGCCGGGGTGCCGCAGAGTGATGGGTTCTCGCCGACGGGGGCGACGGTCATTATTCGTCAGCCGCAGGGTCGTGACGGGGATCAGCGCACTGTTGTCGAGTTGGCGCCCGAGATCGTTGATGGTGATTCGTCGACGTTCTGGTCGACCGGTTCGTCAATGCAGTATCCCCGCGAAACGATCAGTGTGATTGTCACCTTCCCCGTGCTTGCGGACATTCGTGATGTGTGGCTGGATTCGTCGACGCCGGGCATGACGGTGGAGGTGCGCACTGTTGTCGACGAGAGCGATATTCACCGGAGTAGGCCGGTGCGCAGTTTGCTGTTGGGGGCGGGAACGGCGGAGACGGCGATTACTCGCATCCCGCTGCGGGGAGATACCACTGTGGATCGGTTGGAGATCCGGATTACCGGTTTGGCGCCGACAGGAGCCGGATATCGGGGCACCCTCTATGAGCTGGGGTTCACCGGCCGCTCGTGAGTTGTGGATGCGCGGGGTGTTGCGCTTATGCGTGCTTTCCTGGCTCGGTGGCGGCGCACTGTGATTGCGCCGCGCCCCACGATGACCGGCAGCTGACCGAGCATCGTGGCCACCGGTACAAACAGCAACTCCCAGCCGGTCGTGCCGAGTAGTGCCCAAGAAATAATCCCCGCCGCAATGACCGTCGTTGCGATCTGGCCCACCAGCATGCAAATTCCCGGCCAACCTAGGTGCTCGCGGATTGAGCTCGTGCTGATGCTGATGCCGACGAGAGCGCCTGCTAGGGCGAAGAGCAGCCCGATCACGGTGGCGACTGGGATAACCACGGCGGAGGCGTTACCCACTGCATCGACTGTCCCTACGGCCTTGGCGATGAGTAGTAACAACAACATCGTCCATGTCATCAGCGCACAGGCGGCCGTGACTGTTGAGGCGTCTACCAGGTCTTTCACTGTGGTGACTCTACGTAAAGGCTGAGAAATTTGCCCGTTACTGGATTTATCTGCAACCTCCGGTTACAGTCAAAGCAAGAGATCGTCGTCACACAGCTTGACGACGACCGAGGCCGAAGGAACGCGGAAGCTCCGTGTTCCACGATTCACGGGAGTTCGCGATGACACTGTCCATGAGTGCCCACGGCACCACCGACGGCGACGACCACGGCACGTACGAGGAGCGCATCCACGCACTCTCTGAAGCCTCAGTCCACAAGCACTTCGATCCCTACGTCGACATCGCATGGGACGCGCCCGAATATGCCGTCACCGAAGGCGATCGTCGCTGGATCCTCAACCCCGACGACGACCCGCTCGGCGCCCACCCCTGGTACCAGGCGCAATCAGAGCAGCGTCAGATCGAAATCGGCATGTGGCGTCAGGCCAACGTCGCCAAGGTTGGCCTCCAGTTCGAGAACATCCTGATCCGCGGCATGATGATGTACGTCTTCTACCTGCCCAATGGCGATCCGGAATACCGCTACTGCACACACGAATGCCTCGAAGAGTGCAACCACACCCTGATGTTCCAGGAAATGGTCAACCGCATCGGCGTCGACGCCCCCGGCATGGGGCCCGTCATGCGTGCTCTCGCCGCAGTGGTTCCCCTCGCTGCCAAGCCGCTTCCGGAACTGTTCTTTATGGGCGTGCTCGCCGGTGAAGAGCCGATCGACCATGTGCAGAAGCTGTTCCTGCGCGGAAACTCTGATCTTCACCCGATCATGAAGAGCGTCATGGCGATTCACGTCGCTGAAGAAGCCCGCCACATCTCGTTCGCGCACCAGTTCCTGCGTCGCCGCGTACCTAAGATGAGCAAGCCCGGCCGTTTCGCGCTGTCGCTGGCCACCCCCATCGTGATGCGGGTGCTGTGCGACCAGATCGTCATCCCGCCCCGCTCTTTCTGGAAGCACTTCGATATCCCGAAGCAGGTGCGCAAGGACCTGTTCTGGCAGCAGAAGGAATCCCGCAAGGCCCTGCGTAACTACTTCGGTGACGTGCGAATGCTGGCACACGAAGCAGGTCTGATGAACCGCGCATCAAAGCTGATGTGGAAGGCCTGCAAGATCGACGGCGACGCATCGCGATTCCGCAGCGAACCCATCCGCCGCGTCGCCTGACGGCCCGCTACTAGAACTCGAACCGCCAGAATCGGAAGCTGCATATGCCCCACGTCGTAACGCAATCCTGCTGCAGTGACGCATCATGCGTCTACGCCTGCCCGGTCAACTG
>JAAYXN010000475.1 GCA_012515885.1 Rhodococcus sp. (in: high G+C Gram-positive bacteria) | reverse complement strand
GGATTTGCTTGCTGGGTTGCCGACGCTGCGCGCGCTCGGCCGCGAGAAGGGGCCTGAGCACAGGGTTGAGGAGCTCGGCGAGGATCACCGCCGCACCACGATGTCCGCGCTACGTGTGGCGTTCCTGTCGTCGATGGTGCTTGAACTCTTTGCCACGCTGTGCGTCGCGTTGGTGGCGGTCAGCATTGGTCTTCGGTTGGTGTACGGCGGAATGCTGCTCGAGCCCGGGATCATCGCGTTGATCCTGGCCCCGGAGGTGTACCTGCCGCTACGGAAAGTGGGCGCCCAGTTCCATGCCGCCGAGGATGGTGTCGCGGCGGCCAGCAAATCGTTCGAGGTGATCGATAGCGAGCAGGCCCAGCCCCGGACCGGTGAGCGCGCCGCGCCGACGTCGAACACGACCATCGAACTCGACGATGTCAGCATCCGTGGCCGCGGTGTGCTGGCACCGAATGCGCTCTCAGCGTGCTGCGAACCGGGCAAGGTCACCGTGCTCACCGGAGCGAATGGTTCAGGAAAATCCACAGCGCTACTGGCCATCTTGGGCGCGACCGACACCGACAGCGGGCAGGTACGGATCAACGAAACCCCCGTCGCCGAACTGGACGCAGTCTCCTGGTGGGCGCAGATCGGCTGGCTGCCTCAGCGTCCAGTCCTCGTCCCCGGCACAGTGCGCGAGAACATTGAACTCTACGGACCAGTGGAGGGCCTCGAAAAGTACTGTGCAGAATCAGGTTTCGATCAGGTTCTTGAAGAACTTCCCCAGGGTCTGGACACCGTAATTGGTGTCGACGGGACCGGCCTTTCTCTGGGACAGCGGCAGCGCCTCGCGCTCACGCGAGTGCTGGCATCGCAGCGTCCCGTCCTCCTTCTCGATGAACCCACCGCGCACCTCGACACCGACGCTGAGGCCGAAGTGCTGCGCACGTTCCGCTCGATCGCGGCGCAGGGCCGCACCGTGGTGATCGTCGGACACCGGCCGACGGTGCTGGCAGCGGCCGACGTGGTGGTCACCGTGCACTCGACTGCCAACAATGTCGGGACTGCCGTGCCAGGTCAGCCAGTGCAGCTAGGGGGCCGGTGATGAGTACTTCATCAGCACTGCGTAATTGGCGTAGCGATCCGCTGGTGCGGGGGCTGCGGCTCCTCGAACTACGTCCGAAACGAGTCATTGCTGCTGTTGCGGCAGGAACCGCGACCCTTGGAAGCGCACTGGCTTTGGCTGCGCTATCGGCCTGGCTGATCACGCGTGCCTGGCAGATGCCGCCCGTACTCGATCTGAGTGTTGCTGTGGTTTCAGTACGGGCGCTGGGCATTTCACGCGGAGTGTTTCGGTATATCGAACGGCTCACCACACACGACACCGCGCTACGCGGAACAACGGCGGCTCGGTCCGGGATCTATCGATGCCTCGCCGGCGGCAATATTGCCGCAACCGTGGGATTGCGTCGCGGGGATCTCCTCGCGCGCACAGGATCTGACGTCGACACGCTCGGTGACGTTGTAGTGCGCGCGATCATTCCTATCGCGGTCGCGATTCTCCTCGCGTTCGCGGCAGTCGGAATTCTGGTGCTCATCTCCCCGGCAGCAGCGCTGATCCTTGCTGTTGCCCTGGCAGTTTCCGGTATTGGAGCCCCTGCTCTGGCCGCGCACGCAGCCAAGAAAGCACAGGAAGATTCGGCATTCGAGCGCGCCCGCTACAGCGAAGCCATAGTGACGACGCTCGATCACGCGACCGAACTGCGTGTTGCTGGGCGCCTCGATCAGGCACGAAATCGCGCCCTTCTCGCCGACAACGCGGCGCATTCGGCGGCAGACCGAGCTGCGATTCCGCACGGGTTCTCCACCGCTGCAACACCACTCGCTATCGGTGCGAGCGTCATCGGTTCACTACTGATCGGCATGCACCTGTACTCGTCCGGCACCATGACGCCGATGGCCCTCGGCATCCTGGTGTTGCTGCCGCTGTCGGCGTTTGAGGCAACTTCGACACTGCCTGATGCCGCTATTGCGCTGAGCCGAGGCAGGATTGCCGCGCGCAGGATTCTGCAGATCCTTGATGACGCAGCCCAGAAGGGGAGCGGTGGCACCACCGGGTGGGACGGTTGCGGCAGTCTCAGTGCGGAGCAGTTGCGCTGCGGGCATCCTGGTTGGCGCGTCAGTGCACCCCTGAATCTGGACGGGCGTGTGAGTGCACCCCTGAATCTGGATCTGCCGCCAGGTGCCCGTGTCGCGGTTGTTGGGCCCAGCGGCAGCGGCAAGACGACGCTGCTGACGACGCTAGCCGGGATCTTGGCCCCGGTATCTGGGCGGGTGACGGCAGGCGGCACCGAGCTGTCCGAGATAAGACCCCAAGATTTGCGTCGACATATCGGCTTTTTCGCTGAGGACGCTCATCTTTTCGACACGTCGGTGTTGGAGAACTTGCGGGTGGCGCGCGGCGATGTGACGCCGGAGCAGGCGCAGGCAGCGCTGTCGGCGGTGGGTTTGGGGGAGTGGCTGGCTGGTCTTCCTGAAGGGCTCGACACTGATTTGGGTGGCGGGGCGCGAGCGGTGTCTGGTGGGCAACGTCGCCGTCTACTTCTTGCGCGTGCGCTGCTGTCTCCGGCCAGGATTCTGCTGCTTGATGAGCCCACTGAGCACCTTGATGCGCAGGAGGGTGCACAGCTGTTGCGCCGCCTTCTCGATCGGGACGAGTCCCTGGTTGATAGAGACCGCACGGTCGTTGTCGTGACGCATCAACTACCCGCCGATACCGCCGTTGACCAGGTCGTTCACGTGGACGCGGATGCCACCAATAATTCCGTTGCGACACCGTAGCTACGGGCGTAGTTTTCTCGGTACACGAGGAAGGAGGTGGTCTGAAATTGAAGAATTTTGTGACACGTGAGGTGGCTTCCCGCTAGCCGCTGACGCATACGGAATTCACCGACTGCGTCAGCGGCAGGCGAATACCAGGTAGTTGCCCGGCCCCCGAATCTTTCCGGCTTTCGCTGGAACCGCAGGCAACTGCAAAGGTTCGGGGGCTGTCTGCACTCCGCGGCAATTCACAGATGAGATAGATCTACAGACGAGATACCGGAATTAGCCGATGTAGCGGGACAAGCGGGCAGACAGCCGCGGCGTCAGATCGCCATCAGCGTCTATGCGTTCTTCAACGTAGGCGAGGTCGCCGCCCTCGACGATGCCGTAGAGGCGTTTCGCGCCGCCGACCAGCGCACCGGACGTGGTGCGGATGACGACGTCGGTGGCCAGTTCCCACGATGACTGCGTCAGTGCCTCACCATAAAACAGTTCGATGACACCGGAGCTGTGGGTGAGAAGAAATTCGAGAGTCTCGGACTCGCTGCCGTCGTCGTCTTTGCGGGTATCGACCCGCCAAAATCCGCTTTCACGCAGATCAGGACGCACGTAGTTGCCCTCAGAATCGAGCACCCAGCTCTGCGACTCCCACGACAGGAATTCGCCACCGTTGTGGGAGACGATGATCTGCTGGCCGAACCGGTAATCACCTGACTCGGGGTCATTACCTTCACCCTCACCGCGCCACACGCCCACCATCGGCAGCACGGCCAATAGGGCGGGGTTGAGGTCGGGGCCAAGACGCAGATTCGCGGTGTCCTCAGGCAGCGGCAAGTCGGGCAGGACCGGGACGTTTCGGACTGCGGTGACTTTTGCGCGCTCGGCGGCAGCGTCGACCGCAGCGTCACCACTTAGTTGTGGTGAGCCCGCGTTGTCGCTGCTAGGGACGCTCGCGTTGCTCTCTGCGTCGGAGCTCACGACTCGTCAGTGACCAATCGGTACACGACGTACAGCGAGAACCAGGTGATTAGCACCGCAGCTAGGGCGAGAAGTACCTCGAAGAAGATAACCACGGCTCCATCTTAGACCTCACTTGTCGACGTCGCCCAACCGATGCGGAGCAACTGGGAACGGGACGTTCGCCACACTTTCTGGTTTCTTGGCTCCGACACCGGCATCCTTCTCCTGCTTTGCACAACAAAGCTGATGGTTTTTCTGTGCTGACCACCTAAAACAGGAGAAATATCTACGTGTCACTCATGGAAAACGCGCTTCTTCCCAAAACGCGCGCAAAGAGCAATGCGGTGAGCAAGAGCGGCAGATCGGGCCCCTCGGCGCTGCTCGTTGCCATGCTCGTTCTGGGACTCTCATCAACAGTGTCGCCGTCGCCTGCCTACGCCGCACCCGAACGGATTCATCCGCTCAACGAGGGAGCCAGTTGCCCCGACGTGCTGATCGTCGCTGCGTCAGGAGCCTCCGACTCCGGGGCCGATCGGGACCCGCTCAACGAAGAAGAACGCACCGTATGGGGAAACTGGATCAACAACGTCACTGTTCCCAGCGGAGAACGGTTCGCGGAAAGACCTGAATCGATCGGTTGGGCGTACGTGCCCTACCCGTCCTCAGTGGGCCTGGGTTGGGAACCGTTTCCCACCTATCAAGAATCTGTCCGCGCTGCGCTTGAATCGACGCACCGCATCCTGGACGACACCAAAGCCTCGTGCGGCGAGCGCACGAAATTCATTCTCGTCGGATACAGCATCGGCGGCGAGATCATGCACCGAGTCGCGACGCAGATCGGCAACCGGAGCCCGTCGGGGGCGGCTTCGACGGCCAGCGGCATGACGTCCGTAACGGCCGATGACATTTTGGGCGTCGCGCTGGTTGCGTCCCCCTATCGACCAGCCGGATCGGACTCGTTCGGTGAGGCAGGCCCGCCCGGCGGTGGCTTCATGAGTTCGGAGCCAGCGCAGTACGGGGCGCTTTCTGACCGAGTCATTCATGTGTGCCGTCGCTACGACGCCGCGTGCGATGCTCCCCGCCGCATCGCCATTCTTGATCTCGCGCTGCAGGTCCTGGGGCAAATGCAGTTTGCCCTGTCAGATCCGGGGCGCACCGTCAGCGATTTCGATGCCGCGATCCGCGGTCTTGTGGCCAACGTGGTTATCGATACGGTGCATAACCCACAGTGGTTCGACTCTGACGAGTCGTATCTTGACGTGTTGCGTCGCGCCGCGGACCGTACTGAGAATCCTGAAGTTCCCGAGTTGACGGCCGAAGAACTCGCCGACGCCGTTCGCTGGGCTACCGGTGAGGGTGCGCCGTTGGTGCGGGAGAAGTTAAGGCGCGAAGGTCCACGTTTCATCGAAGACAATCGCGACGTCTTCGACATGATTCTGCAGCCCTACATTTTCCTCGGGTTCGTCCAGCACATGCTGTACTGGAACAACAACCCCACCGACCAGTGGTACTGGGAGAGCGAAAAGATCGTCGATTGGGTTGCTGAACTCGCCATCGAGAACGGTGCTCGATGAGGGCTGCCTGAATATCAACGCCCTGAATGTCAACGCCGAAGGTGAGCGCGGCATTCACGTTTGCCTAGCGGTAATCGGAAGAGAAAGCAAATCTCGCTGTCCTCGGAATGAAATACCTGCGGCATCGATGGTGAATTTTACGGAGTGATCTCCAGAACGCTATCTGGGTAGGGCGCGCGAGCGATGAAGTCGGCATGCTGTTGCAGGTCTGGTCAGGCTAAAGCCTGGCTGACGCGAAACCATCCGGAAGGCTTACTCACTCGTGCGTCCTCTCTCAAGTAGTGCAGGGGTCCGCACTGCTGCCTGTGTCATTGCATGTGTTCTCGCGATGTTGTCGTCGATCACGGCAGGCACCGCGGCGGCCGCCCCGGTACGCGTCGATCCCAACAATTACGGCTCGCAGTGCCCAGAGGTTTTCGTGCTCGCCACGTCCGGTGGGCTCGATTCCGGCGCCGATCGCGATCCGTTCGACGAAAGCTACAACCGGTTGGGATCAAACTGGGTGTCGCACGTGACGGTGCCGCTGGGGGAGAGGTTCGCTAGCAACCCTGGTGAAATTGGGTGGGCGTATCTGCCGTATCCGTCGACCTTCGGTTTGGGAATCAGCCCGGTCCCGACGTATCAGGAGTCGATTGAGATGGGTGTCGCACGCGCCCACACACTCTTGGACGACAAGAAAGCACAGTGCGGGGCGCAGACGAAGTTCGTGCTGCTGGGATACAGCATGGGGTCTGAGGTGACGCATCGTGTCGTTACCGAAATCGGTGCTCGGCCGTCTGATAGTTCCAGTACTGCGCTGACCCCGGACGATGTTGCCGGAGTCGTCTTCGTCGCCAGCCCCTACCGACCCAAGGGCGCCCCGAACCTCGACGGTCCCGGCCCACGCGGCGGCGGATTTATGTCGTCCGCTCCCGCAGAGCACGGAGCACTCACTGACAAGACCGTCTACGTCTGCCGGCGCTACGACATCGCTTGCGACGGGCCGCCGCGCAACGCAGCTGTGGTACTGCTCCTGCAAGTGATGGGGCAGGTGCCGTTCAACCTCGCGGACTTGAGGTCGACGGTGACGGGCTTCGATGACGCGCTCACGGAACTGGCGGCTCGCACGGCCGCCGACACTGTCTACACACCCGGCTGGTACGACACGCAGGAGTCCTACCTTGATGTGTTGTTGCGTGCCGCTGACCGCACCGGCGTGCACGACCACACAGAGTTGGCGCCGGAAGAGTTCGCCAGTGCCCTCAAATGGGTGACCGATGGCGGCGATACGACGGCGCAGCAGAAACTTGAACTCGAAGGCGCACGGTTCCTTGAAGCCAACGCCGATTTCTTCGATCTGATTCTGGAGCCGTACATCTTCGTGTCGTTCGCCCAGCACATGCTGTATTGGAACAACAATCCGAACGACCCGTGGTACTGGGAAAGCGAACAGATCATCGACTGGATCGCCGACCTCGTCGAGGATGAGCACGCGACCCGCTAGCCGATGCCCATGCAATGAGGGTCTGAGCAATCACAGTCTCAGCAACGCGAAAGGCGCCTTCACCATTAATGGTGAAGGCGCCTTGTCGTGGTCTATGCGGTCTTACTTCTTCTCGTCCGCGGTGACGTCGACGTTGTGCACGCCAGCGCCGGTCGGTGCGACCGTCGCGGTGCCGTTGCCCGATGAGGACAGGGCGCGCAGCGTCCACTCGCCAGGAGCGGCGAAGAAGCGGAAGTCGCCGGTGCCGGAGGCAACAACCTCGGCGGTGAACTCGCCGGTGCCGTCGAGCAGACGCACGAACGCGCCGCCGATGGGCTGGCCGTCGGTGTCGAGAACGCGGCCGGTGATGACCGTTTCCTTCTCGACGTCAACGCCCGCAGGCAGGGACTGGGACTGTACAGGTGCTCCACACATGGTTAGCGAACCTCCAACTCGATGGGTGCGCCGACGAGTGAGCCGTACTCGACCCAGCTGCCGTCGTAGTTCTTGACATCAGACTTACCGAGGATTTCCTGGAGAACAAACCAGGTGTGGCTTGAGCGCTCACCGATGCGGCAGTACGCGATCGTCGGCTTCGACTCGTCGTAGCCCTTCTCCTTGTAGAGAGCCTCAAGCTCCTCGTCGGACTTGAAGGTGCCGTCTTCGTTGGCGGTGGTGCTCCACGGGATGTTGATCGCGGTGGGCACGTGGCCACGCTGCTGAGCCTGCTCCTGCGGAAGGTGAGCCGGTGCGAGGATCTTGCCGGCGAACTCGTCAGGCGAACGCACGTCAACGAGGTTCTTGTTGCCGATAGCGTCGATGACCTCGTCGCGGAATGCACGGATCGACAGGTCAGGAGCCTGAGCCTGGTAGTCGGTCTTTTCGCGGGTCACGGTCTCGCGGGAAAGGGGACGTCCGTCGAGCTCCCACTTCTTGCGGCCACCGTCGATCAGCTTGATGTCCTTGTGGCCGTACAGCTTGAAGTACCAGTAGGCGTAGGCCGCGAACCAGTTGTTGTTGCCACCGTAAAGGACCACGGTGTCGTCGTTGGCGACGCCGCGGGCAGAAAGCAGATCGGAGAACTGCTGCTGGTTCAGGAAGTCGCGACGGACTCCATCCTGCAGGTCCTTGCGCCAGTCGAGGCGAATAGCACCCTCAATGTGTCCGCCTTCGTAGGCGCTGGTGTCCTCGTCGACCTCGATGAAGACGGTCTTGGGGGCATTCAGGTTCTGCTCAGCCCAGTCGGCGGAGACTAGGACGTCGGCGCGAGCCATGGTGATCCTTTCGGTGGTGTACTTGCGTAGTTTGAGTATGCAGGGCGGTGGATTATAAGCCGAAAGCGGCGTGATAAAACGCGGCGTTATACATGGACATGCACATCCACCTGCCCGTCGCCCCGTGCGGGCGGGCGTGACTGCCGGTGTGAAGAGTTAGTCATGAGTGCTCCTGCGCGATTACTGCGGAAAAACCCAGGTAAGGAACCTGGCCGTGATCTAGCGACAGGTACAACGACACGCGCCGAGGCGGCACAGGTCTACTGTGCGGCGTCTGGTGAGCACAAGCTCGCTGCGTGTTTGCACGGGGCGAGTCTACCTGGTTGATCACGTTCGTGGCAGGGCTCGTTCGGGAGGCGGTTCGATGCGGTGTGCTGGTCAGCGTGGGTTCGCCGGTGACTTGCTGAATATCTATCCTGCTGACGGAAAATCTGGGGTCACCGGGTGGGCGCCATGCTTCCCGAGCGCAGTTCACGCAGATTGATCTCTACGTTTTCCCCGACACCC
This sequence comes from Rhodococcus sp. (in: high G+C Gram-positive bacteria), assembly GCA_012515885.1. Taxonomy (GTDB): domain Bacteria; phylum Actinomycetota; class Actinomycetes; order Mycobacteriales; family Mycobacteriaceae; genus Rhodococcus_F. The sequence continues at coordinate 404 of JAAYXN010000475.1, read as the reverse complement.
TCAATAACAATGTTGGAGCCCTCCGCGTACGCCTCGGTGGGGCGGACGCCGAACGGAAGTTCGCTGGCATCGATGGTGCGGGTGAACAAGCCGAGGACGGTGGGCGCAAGCGGCTCGGGGATAGAGAAATTGGCATTGCCCTCGGGGCCGAAGTAGAAGTCGCTGGCCACAATCTGCACCTGGTCGTCGGTAAGGACCAGGTCTGCTTGAACACTCACAGACATCTCGATCGGTCCGACGGGGACCGTTCCGGTCAACACGACACCGCCAGCAGTCGGTGATCCTGAACCACCAGACCCACCGGTGCCGTCAGATTTACTCGCTGGGGGAGCGGACACCTGAAGATCGGGGATCCCGAGGGCCTGACCCAGGTCAGTGGCATCGATGATGATGCGGCCCTCAAG
>JAAYXN010000474.1 GCA_012515885.1 Rhodococcus sp. (in: high G+C Gram-positive bacteria) | reverse complement strand
GTGGGTGTGGGTGCGGTGCGTGAGTGGGCGGGTTCGCTTGCTGATTTTGTGGCTGTGCGTTCTGAGGTGTCGGTGTCGCAGGTGGGGTGGTCTGCGGGTGTGTCTCGTGCGGATTTGGTTGATCGTGCGGTGGTGGTGGCGTCGGGTCGTGGTGAGTTGGTGGAGGGGCTGCGGGCACTGGCAGCAGGTAACCCACACCCAGCCGTCCTTGCTCCTACCCGTGTTAGCGGCGCCGCGCCGCGCATCGCGTTCGTAGTTCCAGGACACGGCGCAAGCATCGCCGGTGCACTCAGCGGTATCTATGGCGTAGACCCCACGGTGACCGCAACAATCGACGAGATCATTGCCCTCACCGGCGTACCGCTATCGGTCCTGACCGAGGCCACAGACCAGTCCCGGGAAGCTCTGCGTGACACCACTATTGCGCAACCAGCGCTGTACGCGACCGCTGTTGCACTGGGTGTGTGGTGGCGCGTGCGCGGTGTGGAACCGGAAGTGGTGCTTGGCCACAGCGTCGGCGCCTACGCTGCCGCAGCACTGGCCGGTGTGTTCACCATCAGTGACGGTGCACGCATCATTCTTGAGCGCGCCAAACTAGTCGACACCCTCAGCACTAGCGGCGGCATGCGCGTCGCCAAGTGTGAGCGAGCGACACTAGAGGCAGTGCCACAGGTTCAAGACGGCTCGGTGTCTATCGCTGTCACCAATGCTTCGCAGAACCATGTTCTCTCCGGCGCTGTTGACGCACTCGATGGGGCGGCTGCACTCCTGGCCGCACAGGGAATTGACGTTGTCGAACTACCGGTCACGCGGGCATTCCACTCCCGTGACATGGAAGTAGTCGCGGCAAAATTGACCGAGACTGTCGGCGCGTTCACGCTGTCGACGCCCGCCGTCACGATGATCTCCGATACCACCGGCGCCGTCACCGGCACCGAGATCACCGACCCCAACTATTGGGGCAACCACACACTATTGCCGGTCAACTTCGCGGCCGCACTCGACACGTTGATCGAACGCAACATCGACGTCGTCGTCGAACTCGGCCCAGGTGGCCTGCTCACCCACGTGCAGCGTGCCGCAGGCGAGAACCCGCTGCTGTGCCAGGCAAGTGTGGCCAAAAATGAACCCGCACTCGCACTGGCTCGCGCGCTCGGAGCGCTGTGGATGCGCGGCGCCGATATCAACTGGCGCCACTGTGTACCGCAGCCGCGCGTACCCGTGACCCTGCCGACGTATGCCTTCCAACGGCAGCGGTATTGGCTCGACGCCGATCCCACCGCACTGACCGCAACTCCGGCGGCTGCCCCAGCGGCGAGTGCCGCCGTGCCAAGTGCTGGCGCTAAACACGCCGGTACTCGGGTAACGAGGCGACGCACGGCAGCCGCGCCCGCGGTCAGCGGGCTTGCTCGTGAGCAGATGCAGGAAATTCTCAAGTCGCAGCTGGCGCAACTGCTCGGCATCCGCGGCGAAGACATCGGTGCAGACACCGGCCTGTTTGACCTGGGACTCACCTCGGCAATGGTCGTTGAACTGCGTAACCAGCTTGAATCCATTACCGGTCGAACGATCGCCAACACCGCCGTGTTCGATCACCCAACGCTGGAGCGTTTGGCCGAACACCTCGCCAGCCTCAGCGCTGAATCCGCAGACGATACCTATTCGCTGAATGCTGCCGAACCCGTAGCGGTAAACACTGCTACCGACACCGGACGGGTAAGCATCGATCCTGTCGCGGGCGGTGAAGAACTGGTAGACGCCTACAGCCACCTTGCGCACGAGCCGATCGCGATCGTCGGCATGGGTTGCCGATTCCCGGGCGGCGCCAACGATCCGGCCGCGTACTGGAAGCTACTTTCCGAAGGCCGCGACGGAACCTGCGATGTTCCAAGCGAACGCTGGGGTCTGGACGACTACCTCGATATCGACCCCACAGCGAGCGTCAACACCCACCCGATTCGCGGCGGATTCCTCAACGTTGCCGTCGACGGCTTCGATGCAGACGCGTTCGGCATCGCGCCGACCGAAGCGCGGAGCATGGACCCGCAGCAGCGACTGCTCCTTGAGGTGGCGACGGAAGCCCTCGACGATGCAGGCTATTCCCGTGACCAGCTCGACGGTGCCACCGGCGTCTTCATCGGTATCAACACCTCCGACTACATGCAGCGGGCCACCGCATCCGGCGTAGCGATCGACCCGTACCTGGCAACTGGAAACACCTTCAGCGTCGCGGCCGGTCGCCTGTCGTACTACCTCGGTGTCCAGGGCCCCGCGATGGCGATCGATACGGCCTGCTCGTCGTCGCTGGTAGCCCTGCACCTTGCGATCCGCAGCCTGCGCTCCGGCGAATCTGACGCGGCCATCGTGGGCGGCGTCAACCTGATGCTCTCGCCCGCAACGACAGTCAGCCTGTCCAAGATCAACGCGCTCTCCCCGGATGGACGGTCCAAGCCGTTCTCGGCGAGCGCCAACGGTTACGGCCGCGGCGAAGGCTGCGGCGTCGTCCTCGTCAAGCGACTCTCCGACGCCATCGCCGACGGTGACCGGGTGTGGGCGGTCGTGCGTGGCAGCGCCATTAACCAGGACGGCCGCAGCGCAGGACTGACGGTTCCGCACGGACCCAGCCAGCAAGCTGTCATCGCGGACGCACTTGCCGATGCGGAACTCTCCCCGGACTCGGTCAGCTACGTCGAGGCGCATGGAACCGGAACGCCGCTTGGCGATCCGATCGAAATGAACTCCCTCGCGCAGGTGCTGTGCGAGCGGGGACGTGGCGGCGCTCCGCTGCTTGTCGGCTCAGCCAAGTCCAACCTCGGTCACCTCGAAGCTGCAGCGGGCATCGCGGGTCTCATCAAGGTGGCGTTGATGTCGCACCACCGGCAGATCCCCGCCACCCTGCACTTCGACGAACCCAGCGCCCACATCGACTGGGCTAGTGGTGCGACCTCGGTGCCAACAACGCTCACCGAATGGCCGCAGCAGCGACCCGTCGTTGCCGGTCTGAGCTCATTCGGATTCAGCGGCACCAACGCGCACGTCGTCATCGAGCAGGCACCAGCGTCTGCAATAGCGGCAGGCAGTGCTCCTGACGCCGACACCGTGACCCCGCGGTTGCTGACGCTCTCTGCCCGCAGCGCGCAGGCGCTGCGCAGCACAGCGAGTGCATACCAGTCGTGGCTGACCGATAGTGCCCAGGCGTACCGCTGGTCGGACATCACCAGCACCGCTGCGGTGCACCGACCGCACTACGACGCACGGCTGGCAGTGGTCGCTCGATCAGCTCGCGAAGCAGCCGAAGAACTTGCGGCACTGATCACTACCGACTCGATCGGCGGCGATCAGCGAACCGGTGGGGCGTCGCCGCGCTTGATCTTTGCGTTCAGCGGCCAAGGCTCGCAGTGGGTCGGCATGGGTGGGTCGTTGATGGCCGACGACGTCGCCCGCGACACCCTGCTCCGCTGTGACGACGTCGTTCGCCGCGTTGCCGGTTGGTCCCTGATCGAACAGATCACCACGGGTGAAAAGCATTCACTGCTGGATCGGACCGAAGTTGCACAGCCAGCTATCGTTGCCATCCAGATCGCACTCGTAGAGCTGTGGCGAGATCGCGGCGTCCTCCCGGATGCTGTGGTGGGACACAGTATTGGTGAACTGGGTGCCGCGTACTGCAGCGGCGCACTCACCCTGGAATCCGCGATGGAAATCGCGGTTCGCCGCGGCATGGTTATGCGTGATTCGAGGGGCCACGGCGCGATGCTCGTGGTTGGTGCCTCACCCGCCGTCGCAGCAGATCTGAGCGCCCCCTACACCGACACCGTGACCATCGCGGCGCTCAATAGCCCAGCCAACACCGTGTTCGCGGGGGCGAAAGAATCCATCGCACAGATCCGTACCCAGGCGAAAGCTCGCGGACTGCTGGCGACGCAGATCCAAGACGAGTACGCGTTCCACAGCTACCAAATGGATCCGCTGCGCGAACAACTCATTAGCGAGATCAGCGGGATCACGGCGACTGCGCCGCGCATCGCCTACTACTCGACCGTGACCGGCCAGCGCGCCACCAGCGGTGTCGCACTCGGAGCCCAGTACTGGGCAGACAACCTCGCTAGCCCGGTGCTCTTCCACGAGGCACTGGTTGCCGCATGCGACACCGCAACCTCAGTGACCGTCGTTGAGGTTGGTCCGCACGCAGTGCTACGTAGCGCCATCACGCAATCCGTCACCGTCGACGCCGCGGCAGTGGCCTCGATGGAACGCGGCATCCCCGTCACCTACAGCATGCTCGCCGGTGCCGGGGCCCTGTACAGCCGTGGACACGACCTCGAACACCAACGCATCCAGGCACCCACAGCCCAGCGCGTGGATCTCCCGACCTACCGTTGGCAACGCGAACGTCACTGGCTCGACTTCGGAGCCGGTATGCCGCAACGGCGGGCCGAAGACCGACCCGATGCGTTAGCAGACAACACGTATCAGGTGCAGTGGCGTGACGCCGACGCAGTGGATGTGGCTGCAGTGGATGCAGCCGCGACCGCACACGGCACGTGGCTCGTCCTCAGCGACGGCGGAACACAGGGGCGCCGCATCGTTGACGGGCTCCGCGAGCGCGGTGCCACTGTCATCGAAGCCGCAGCGTACGAGCCGGGTACCCCCATCGACGGTGAACGGATCCGCGAACACGTCAGCGCACTGGTTGCCGAATGTGCACCAAGCGCAGGCGTGATCCAACTCGTCACCCCAGAATCTGCAGCAGGAAGCTTCGACGCGGCGGTCGCCATCTCGTGCGCCAGCACATTGGCTATCGCGACCACACTTGCTGTCAGTGAGTCGCCAGCGAAAATGTGGATCCTCACTGCCGGTGCAGTCGAAGCTGGCGACGGCGCGATCAATGCCGAGCAGACGCCCGTGTGGGGTCTGGGACGAGTAATCAGCCTTGAGCACCCCGAGATTTGGGGCGGCATGATCGACCTCGATCCTGCTGACACCGATCTCTCCCACACCGATCCCTCTGACACCGCTGGCTCGCTTTCAGTGGCGTTGGCCGAGGTACTGGCCCAGGGCACTGAGGATCAGGTCGCCTACCGCGACGGCCAGCGACTGGTTGCCCGACTTGAACGCACAGCCCTCGAAGCCGCATCGCCGTCGCAGCTTGAGATCGTCTCCGACCGCGCCTACCTGGTGACCGGTGGCCGCGGAACACTCGGACTGCGGATCGCAGCGTGGCTGGCAGACCGCGGCGCCGAGGAACTGATCCTGCTAGGACGCTCCCCGCTGCCGGAGGACCCCGAACAGGGAAGCCACGCGGCCAAGGTGCTCAGCACTGTGGAACAGCTGCGCGAGCGAGGCGTCCGCGTACACCTCGCCGACGCCGACGTCGCCAACTTCACCGACGTCGAGCAGCTTTTCGCGCCGTCGCAGCCCTGGCAGGACATCGCGGGCGTCGTCCACGCGGCCGGTGCGTTCACACCCACACCCATCTCCATGATGAACTGGGAAACCTTCGCCGGTGATCTCGCAGCCAAGGTCACAGGTGTACGCAACATCGAACAGGCCAGCGCCGCAGCGAATCTGGACTTCCTCGTGCTCTACTCGTCCGGTTCATCAGTGTGGGGTTCAGCATTGGCTGGCCAATACTCTGCCGCCAACTACTACCTGGATATGGCAGCGCACCGGCGCAGCCGAGCCGGGCATCCAACCTACGCGCTCAACTGGGGTTGGTTCGCTGACAGCGCGATGGGCTCAGACCACGACGAGTACTTCGAATCCATGGGCCTGTTCGCCCTCCCGGACATGCTGGCGTTCGATGCACTCGACCGACTCCTCGGATCTGATCGAGCGCAGCTGACTGTGGCACCCGTGGACTGGTCCACCTTCAAACCCGTCCTCGAAGCCAAGCGGGTGCGTCCGCTTCTCGCCGACTTCGCAGGATCAACCAGCACGCAAGGCGGCACCGAATTCACCACAGAGGTCGCTGCCGCAACTACCGCGGCAGCACGAACCAGGCTCATCACCGCAGCACTGCAACGTGAAGTCGCACAGGTCCTCGGACGCGATTCGCAGACCAGGCTCGACGTTGATCTCGGCTTCTTCTCTGCCGGAATGGACTCGATCTCCAGCGTCGCCCTCAAACGACAGCTCGACCTGCTGCTCGGAGCATCAGTGCCAGCAACAGCAGTGTTCGAACATCCCACGATCAACGCCCTCGGTGCCTACCTGCTCGCCGACGTACTCGGCTACACAGACACCGAAACCCACGACATCGTCGCAGACGACGACGCTGATCTTGACCCACTCTCCACCGACGAACTACTCGAACTTCTCAACCAGGAGCTGGAAAACAAATGACTGTAGAAACTGGCAATCGCGCATCTGCAGCTCCTGCGAACCCGGAGCGCGACAAAGACGACCTCGTCCGGCGTGCGCTCGTCGAACTACGTTCCACCAAACGCGAACTCGCCGCAGCCCGCGCCCGCCTCAGCGAGCCTGTGGCTGTGGTGGGTGTGGGGTGTCGTTTTCCGGGTGGGGTGTCGGGTGTGGAGGGTTTGTGGGAGTTGTTGGTGTCGGGGGGTTCTGGGGTGTCGGTGGTGCCGGGGGATCGGTGGCGT
>JAAYXN010000473.1 GCA_012515885.1 Rhodococcus sp. (in: high G+C Gram-positive bacteria) | reverse complement strand
GCCGCGGAATCCGCCGCGTCCACGGCTACCGACCGCGACCAACTGAGCTGACTTCGACCATTCAAGGAGCCGGGCGCGGGGGTTGTCGATGTACACCTTCCGCTCAACAACGACGTCCGGGTACTGCTCTTGATATCCAGCGAGTGACTCCGCGAGCACCGCGTGCTCTTCTTCCTCGATGCTCTTGGGGAGGAGGTCGGCAGCGCGCGGGTCTTCCAACACGCCGGGACCGAGATCGCTCCACACGTGGACGGCGATGAGCGGCGCGTTTCGGAACGAGGCTTCTTCGAACGCGGCAGCGATCGCTGCCTTACTGGTGGCGCTGCCGTCGACACCGACAACGATGGGGCCCGAGTCACGGTCGTCACCGCGGACGACGAAAACGGGGCACTTCGCGTGCGTGGTGACACTGACGGCGGTGTTGCCGAGCAGCAGCGCGGTGGCTGCCGCTCCAGCGCCGGACGCGCCGATGACGATGTATCGAACCTTTTCGGAAAGCTCAACGAGCCACTGCGAGCTCGACCCGATTGCCAGTTCTGTGTGCACTTCAAGATCAGGTGCCGCCGCGTTAGCGACGTCGAGGGCGTCCGCGAGAATTGCCCGCCCGCCCTCTTCGACCCACTCATAGACGCCACCGGCATCGGTGTAGGGGCCGCCAAATCCGTAGGGCGCGAAGTCAAGTGCGTGAATGATTTCGAGCGACGCGCCACGACTAGCCGCGAGCTGTGCTGCGTAAACAACCGCAGATTTCGCAACATCGGATCCGTCCGCGCCGACGGCTACTACATTACGTTCGGGTGTGCTCATAGAACCCACACTAGTGCCGAAATCGCTGCCGCGGCGGGGTCGCTGGACACTTTTCCCAATGTGGGTATCCCAGTGCTGCGGGGTCTTTCGCCCCTAGTGATCGCCTCTCGAATATCGAGCGGTAATTACACCTTGCTCGACGAGTTTGACCAGGTGACGTGTGCGCCGTTCTCAACGAGCCACTGCGCAGGGTCAACCTTGTTGCCGGCTGGGTCGTGGACCTCAAAGTGCAGGTGCGGACCGGTGGAGAAACCACGGTTACCCACAGTAGCGATCTGCTCGCCTGCGCTGACGCGCTGACCAACATGGACCTGGTAGGTGTCGACGTGTCCGTACACGGTGATGGTGCCATCGTCATGGAGAACGCGAACCCACTGTCCAAAACCGGATGCGGCACCAGCGTCAATGACTTCGCCGTTGGCAGCAGAGTAGATCGGGGTTCCGATGGGTGCAGCGATGTCGATGCCGCCGTGGTGCGTGCCCCAACGCTGTCCGAAGTTTGACGTCAACGTGCCGGAAACCGGCGAGACGGTGTGCTGCTTGAACGGGTTAACAGTCGATGCCTGGTCTACCCACTGCTGAAGCTGCTGACCAACCTCGGCGCCCAGACCCAACTCGGGAACCTGGAAACCGTCCGGGAGGATGCCAGCGGGTAGGCCATCAGGGAGAACCTGGTTCAGGAAATCGAGGGGGCCCGGTGCTGGGGCCTGATGCTGCGCTTCAGCGGTGTGAACGCCAGGAATAACGTCGTGCGCGTGATCATGGTCGATGCTGTGGTCATGCACGGGGGCTGCAGCGGCGGTACCGGCGCCGAACTGGACTGCGCCAACAACCATCGCGCCGGTCGCGGCGGCGACAGTGGCGGCCTTGACACCCACGCCGGGGCCGGATGGCTCGACGCGGTGACGACCGCGAGGTGCGGTGCGGTCAATCTCGAACAGAACCTGCGAACCGGTGTTGCTGTGATGCGAACCCACGTCAGTACCTCGTCACGTTGTTTCAAATCTTTGGCTGTGGAACGCGGTCTCTGTGAGCTGCGTCGCCGTCCGCGTATGAATGTAACAAAACGATATAGCCCAGCGCTACCGTTACCGAATCATTATTTTTCGATCACGGCATCGACACGGGTCACGCCCTTAACGACCTCAAGTAACTCCGGGTCAACGTCTAGACCTTGCCGCCCTACAAGCGTGGTCCACGACTGGATCACGAGTTCGTCACGAGCGTCACGGAAGTCGTTTCGGATCGTGAACATGGTGCTGCCAGCGATCTCGCGGACCGCTTCCACGATGATGTCGGTCCGCACTTCGTCCCCCGCTAGTAGTGGCTGGTGGTAGACGAACCGCTGATCGGATTGCAGGACCTGACTGAGGTCGAAGCCCTTGAGCACGGTGTCGAACAGATATTTTTGTGCGAGTGGGGCCAGGATCGCGACGAAGGTCGGCGAGGCCACCAGGCTCGGGTAACCCAGCTCGGCTGCTGCTGCTTCAGACCTGTGCGCGCGGTGCGCGTCTTGAACCGCACCGGCAATTTCGCGGATCTTCTCGCGGGACACCTGGTAGATGACGGGCAGCGGATAGACGCTACCGATTACCTGAGAATCGACGTCACTGGAAATTTGCAGCTCAGAAGCGGCGTCCACGAGAGCATCATTGCCCTGGTCAGAAACAAACATTGGGAGATTGTCGCGCGAAAGTTCGCCTGAATGGCCGTTCACCTACACCTTTGGGTGCTGTTCATGATGAACGCTGCGACGCCCTTGTCGTCAAACACAGACATTTTCGAGCCGAAATTTCATGTTTCTGCTGGTCAATGACGTTATTGAAGTGAGCCAGTCGCGCACGTTTTATCCCTGCCGCATCGGAAACTTTCGCGGAAGTGGGGAAAATACGTGCGCGGCTGGGAGGTCGCCGCAGCTCCAGGCCGTGAAGTCGCAATAATGGTGTGCAGATCGGTATAGTCCAGCAGTCCCATCCCGCCCTCGTAGCTCAGGGGATAGAGCACGGCTC
>JAAYXN010000472.1 GCA_012515885.1 Rhodococcus sp. (in: high G+C Gram-positive bacteria) | reverse complement strand
CAGGCACCATGAGGAAAATCGGAGACTACAACATCCCTACCATCGATCGAAGTTTCTTCGAGAGTGACGAACCGGTCGTCGTTGCGGCGGTTGTCGAGCGTTGAGTCTGTAACCATGACATTGGCGCTAAAATAGGGGGTGCGCCAAGAGTAGTTGCAGGTCAGCACAGTGTAGGGAGACTGTCGTGAGTCTTGTTCGGGTTCACGTGCTTGTGTACCGATTTGATCTGGAAGATCGCTAGGGAACCCAGCACACGGCTCCCACGCCACTGGACGGCGTTCTTCTGTAGTTGCGACGGTATCGACGGTGTCTGTGTCAGCGTTCTGTCCGCACGAGACTGTGCCTAGTGCCGTCACACCCACCAGCAGAGCGAGCAGTGGTTTCTTCACGTTCACAGTTGCTGTTCTCCACCGATCGAATTCAAGGTGCCCGTCAGCGCTTCTTCCTGGCCTTCGTAGGCAAGGGCACAGCGATCGAGCATGTCAGCGCGCGAAAGCGCCCAGTTCCTATGTGCCGCGAGGTGCCCAACTAGCGTGTTGGCATCGTCAATCCCCTGCCCGCCCTGGACTTTTGCCATGAACTTGTCCGCCAGTGCCCGGGCAGAAGGTATACGTTGTTCGCCCCAACCAGGGAATTCGACTACGAGGGTTCGCAGCGCCAAGTCCGCGATATCGTCGAACTCGGCAGCGACATCGCGCAGCTCAGCTGCCCATCCACGCATAGCTTCCGGGTTGGCCTTCAGCGTTTTGCCGTTGGCACCGACGGAGCCGATCTGATGGCGTTCGTTCCAGGCTGTCAGGACGATGTTGTCTACCTGCTTTTTCCACGCGTCGATGCCGGGAATTGCGCCCGGCGCAGTACCTTCGGCCCCAACCTGGGCGAAGTTGGGCAGTTCGTTGTGGTCCCCACTCATGGATTTCCCCCACCTTCAGAAACAACAGGATCTATGAATGACGACAACCTACCAGGTCAATCGGAACTCCGCGCAAACCAGACAGCCTCACCACGCAGCTCGTTGAGGGCGCGCCTTCACGGAATCTCCAACGCGGGAGTAAATCTAGGACGCGAGGCAAACACCCGCGGGTATGCGCAACTAGAACGCTGATGTCAGTACAGGGTGTCCGGGAAGTAGGGCGCGAAGGTTTCTCCGACTAGACGGGCGTACTTGCAGGCTTCGTCGCGGGTTAGTTCGCCCGGCGACTGGTAGTAGTCGTAGCCGACTTGGAAATCAAGGCGCCCTGGTTCGATTCCAACTGCGTAGTGGCACGATCCGTTCGTAAAGTCAGAGATGAGGACCTCGCGACCGTTGATCGTGGTTTCTTCAAGGGTTTCGAATCGATCGTCGTTGCGGCGGTTATCGAGTGTGGAATCGGTGGCTGAAACGTTGACACCGAGGTTGGGATCGCGCCAGCTATAGATGCAAAGCAACGACGTGTATGGAGATTGCTGTGAATGAGGACTCGGCTCCTGGTCATGGTGTCCGATAGGGTCCATTACTTCACGGGGAAACCCTGTACAGGGCTCCCATGTGACTGGACGGCGTTCTTCTGTAGTTGCGACAGTGTCGACGGTGTCTGTTTTAGCCTTCTGCCCGCACGACACCGCGACTACTGCAGTCATGCCCACGAGGACCGCAAGCAGCGGCTTCTTGACGTTCACAGTTGTTCTCCCCTGATTGAGTCTGGACCTTGCACCAGTTTCTCGTGCCGACTCCCTGACGCTCCACGAGGGCTGTGCATGTTCACGTGACAGGGGTTGGGGTCTTCTGTATCCGACGCGAATTGGTTGCCACCGCAACCAAACCCAGGGCATAGATACCGGCACCAGCAAAAGCGAGACCGGGACTATGCCCGTCAGGGGCAATGACCGTTGCGGACGCTGCGATCGAACCCAAAAATGCCAGGTTAAAGACAGTGTCCTGCAACGCGAAAACCTGGCCGCGGCGATCGTCACTGATTTCGATCTGCATCGACGCATCACCGCTGAGTTTGATGCACTGGCCAGCAAAACCGAGAAGCAGCGCACTCACCAGCAGCAGTGCATGATCGAGAACCGGCACCAAAGTTGCCTGCACCAACACCGCAATGATGAGTCCACCCACCACCGTCTTTGCCCGGCCGATCTGCGGAATCACAAACGGAGTCGCAACCGCCGCGATCAACATGCCCACCGCCGCTGCACCCACCGCCAACCCGAACCCGGCGAACCCCGTCGGCAACCGCCCCTCCGGGTCAGGCGCCCGCAGCACCAAAATCATGATCAACGTGTTCGTGCCGAAAACGATGCGGTGAGCACCAATTCCGATCATCGCAGTCGTCACCCCACGCGACCCCCACACCGCGCCAGCACCGGTCTTCAACCCGGCAAGGACCGCTCGGACAGTGCTGCGCTGGCGCTCCTCACCCTCGATGGGGCCGAGCTGTCGACGTCTAAACGTGCCCGCAACGACGGCCGCAATCACCGAACCGATCGCGGCAAGAGCCACCGCATAGCCGGAACCGCGATCGCCGGCGCCCACTATCCCAATCACCGCGACAGCCGAACCCGCACCGAGTGCCGCGACGACCGTGCCCGTCGTCACCAACACCGAATTGGTAGGCACCAACCAGGACGGACGCACCACCCGCGGCAACGCCGCAGATACCCCGGCCAGCACAAACCGGCTCACCCCCACCACAGCCAGCGCCAAAATGAATATCGGGGTTTCGCCAGCACCGGCAAGAAGCAGCGCGGCAGTCGCAACAATCAATACGCCCCGCAGGACGCTGGCCCACCGCAGAACAAACCGTCGATCCCACCGATCTAACAGGGCGCCCGCGAACGGCCCAATCACCGAATAGGGAAGCAGCAGCACCGCAAAACCTGCCGCGATCGCAATGGGGTCGGTATGCCGCTCGGGATTGAAAAGGATCGCACCACCCAACGCCGCCTGAAACATGCCGT